>NZ_JBLVUX010000004.1:0-250967 GCF_048287075.1 Mycobacterium sp. 23 | reverse complement strand
GAATCCGCGGCCGGCGACCATCGGGTGACCCTTCCATCGGCCCTGCACATAACCGGGGTCGGGATCGGAGTCCATGATCAGCATCGGTTCGAACGCCGTGCGCAACATCCGCAGCACCGGATTAGCTCCCGTTTGCGTGCTGAACGCTCCGAACGAATGGGTGTAGACGATGTGCAAACCGACATCGCGGCCGGCTTGCACAAACGGCTCGATCGGGGCGAACGGCGAATCAAACCCGCCCGGCATGCGCTCGCCGTCGTCGATGACCAGGAAGATCTCGGGGCCCTGCCAACTGCGCTGCGCAATCTGGCCCCCACCATCAGGATCATCGCGCGGCAGCCGCGCAGCCAGAACGCCGGCCAGCTCCACCATCCTGGCCTTCACGCTGTCCACGGTGGAGGCGAAGCGGTGCACACCGACGGGGCCCAGCACGGCGTGCAGCTGGCGGCGGGGATCGACCAGCCACACCTGCGCACCCGGACGTTCCTGCCGCACGCCCTCCTCATCCAGGGCGTACAGGCGGGCGATCTCGGCGAGCACCGTCGCACACGCGGTCGTGCGCCCGCACCCGCCCTTGCCTGCGATCACCAGATGCCGGTCCGGGGCCAAGAACACCGGACGCTCGGTCTCACTAAGCGCCCACACGATCGACGTTGACCAGCGGTCGTCGCCGCGGGCCAGCGCCCCCAGCGTCGCCTGCGACAATCGTGTCGGCAGGCGCCGCACCTTGGGCGCCACGGTGAACCCGCCCGCGACTCTGCTCACCGCCTCGGCCACGCTGCGTGAATCGAAATCCTCTGCGTCGCTGGCCTGTATCGCCGGGCGCGCCATCAGGGTGTGCAAACCCACCGGCTCCACCCCGGCCCGCACATAGTTTTGAGCGATCATGCCGCGGCCTGGGCGGTCCGCGGGAATGGCGGCGGCCAGCCGCGGTTTGGGTAGATCGGTGACGTCGTGGATGTCGGTGGGGCGCAGCCACACCCGCGATCCGAAACCGCCACGCACCTTGACCCGTAGCTCGGCAAGCCGGCTCACCGCAGCCACCACGTGGATGCCGAAGGTCGAGCCCTCGGCGATCAGCCGGTCCACCGTGTCCATTAGCGCCTCGTAGGCACTGTCCAAAGCCGCATAGTTGTCGATGACCAGAAACACGTCACCGTAGCCGTCGTCGGGGACGGTCCCGGTTTCCTGAGCTGATCTGCGCCGCCGGAACACCTCCATCGACATCACCCCGGCCGCCTCGAAGCTGCGTTTACGTCTTGCCAGCAGCTCGGCTATCTCAGCCACCGTGCGTCGCACTCCGTCGCTGTCCAGAGCCTGCACGACCCCACCCACATGCGGTAGACCCGCCACCGTGCCCAGCGCCGCCGAGGAGAACGCCAAGCAGTAGAACTGCACCTGCTCGGGGGTATGGGTCATCGCCGCCGCACAGATAAGGTCCTGTAACGCTGTCGTTTTCCCCGAACCCTGAGCGCCCAGAATCACCACATTGGCACCCGCCCCCGAGACGTCAACGAGCAGCGGGTGCTGGTCATGCTTGAACGGCCGATCCACCACCCCGATCGGGAACACCAGATTCGGACGCGCGGCGTACTGCTCATCCCACCGGTGCCCCAGGTACGCATCGACGAGTCGCTCGATGCTCCACGGCGCATCCAGTGGGGGCTGCCACAACCGGTAGGGCTCAAAGCCGACCCGGCGCAGCGCATCAATGATGACTGTCCCCACCTGTGGGCGCATCAGCACCCCCTCGGCGGCCGCGGTGGCCTCGTCGCGTGCGGGCTGGGCCGGCTCGTCGTCATCGACGTCGTGGCCACCCGCGTCGTCGTCGAGGTCATCGGGCAGCGGCAGCGGGGTGAAGTCGGCGCCGAACAGTTGCGGCGCAAAGTAATTCACCACCGCCGCCCCGGCGTCGCTCTCGTCGGTGAAATCCTCAGTGCCCGGCTTACGGTACTCCCGCCACAAATACTCGCCCTGGAACTTCGTCAGAGAACCGTCATCACCGAACGACAGATAGCATTGCCCATTGCCTTTGAGCCGCGTCGCGTTCGGCACTCCGATCTGCACCGCCGCACTCGTCGTCTTGAGCTTGAGCGCCAGCCGATAACCCATCTGTCCCATCAGCTTCTCTGCGCGGTTACCGATCTCCTGGCTGGCCATCAGCAGATGAATCCACAGCGAACGACCCTGTCGGCAGATCTGCCACAACGCCTCTTCAACCTCACTAGACATCCGGTACAACTCGGTGAACTCATCGATGACCACCATCAGCACCGGCAACGGCGCCAGCACATCAGCATCCCCGCGCGCCAACTGATCCGCCCGCTTCCTGTTGTACATGTTGGCGTCATCGACCTCGGCTAAGTCGCACAACGCTTTACGGCGCGCGATCTCACCCCACAGCGCCTCGACGAAGCGGTCCAACAGGTTCTGGTCCTCTTCGAGGTCGGTGATGATCTGCGCGACGTGCGGGACCCCGGCAAAAGGCTTGACACCCGCCCCGCCCTTGAGGTCAGCGAGCAGAAACTGCAGATTCTGGGGCGGATGACCCAACATCAACGACTCGATCAATGTGCGCAGCATCGTCGTCTTGCCCGAACCGGTCCAGCCCGCCATCACCCCGTGCGGACCCATCCCGCCCTCAGCTTCCTGCTTGAGGTCGACGAATAGCAGCTCATTGTTGTCGGTGCGGTTACCGATCGGCACATGCAGGCGCTGCGCGGAATTGATATCACCACGCGCGCCCCATAACTGCTCGAAATCAATGCTGGCCGGGTCATCAATCCCGTAGTAGGCCAGGATGTCTCGCGCCATGAACCGGGCCGCCGAATTCACCGCGATCGACTCATAGGCCTCGGCCAAGCGCCACCGCGCCATCCGCTCTGCGAACACCTCAGCCTCATCGCGGCTCATCTGATCAGCCACGGCGAAAAACCGGGCCGCGCCCGGCTCGGCTTCCCAAGTCATCGGGTCACGCGGAACCGCCATCACCACCGCATCCTGGCGCACATGCAGCACCCTCGCGGGCTGCCCGCACGCCGGAACCTGGCCCAAGCCGCAGACGTCGAAGAACGTCAACCCATTAACCCCAGCGGAACTGCCGAAGATCTCCCACCCCCCTTGCACATCACACACGATCACCGTGTGCGGCAGCGGGTCGATCGGGCTCTTACCGGCCCCATGTCTGATCGCGAATTCTCCCCGTGACCGCAACGCCATCGCATCAGCCTGAGCCTCCACGAAATCGCTCACCGACCCATACACCAGACGCAGCGGACCGGCACCATCTTCGATCACACGATCCCCAGCGTGCGGCAGCCACTTCACCCAATCCCACTCGTGCACATCACTAGTGACCACCACCACCCGCAGATGATCAGGACCATGCGCAAACACCAATTGGCACAGAATCGACCGCATCAACGCCAACACCCGCTCCCGCGGTCCGCACAGCTCATAACCCGGCTCGACCATCAGCGACACCAGGGCCGGAACCCCATAAGCCACCGTCTGATATCGCACGAACTCCTGCAGGACTTTTCCCGTGACCGGCTCGAGCTCGATATCGGTCGGCATATCCTGGGGCTCACTGAACTGGGCGGCGCCCGCCTCCTGAAGACTGGTCATCCCCACACCGACCCGGGCCACCCCGAACCAGCCATCTGAGCCATCAGCCTTACGTTCCCACATCCGCACCCCGCCCAGGGCGGCCTCCAACGTCCCCGGCGCCGGGTGATACCAGCGGTAATGCTCATCGAGGCTGTCCGCAGCAGCCGCCGCCGTCCCCCGCAGCCCATCGATCATCAAGCAAAACCGAGCCCGCAGCGCATCCAGCTTCGCGCGTGACATGTCCTGAGAACCCCGGCCGCTGAACAACATTGCAAACAACCCACCGACCATCACGATCGGAAACAGCGACCCCGCACCGGTGAACGAACGCGCACCGCTAGCAAAGCTCATCCACACCATTCCGCCTACCAGCGCCATCAACCCGATGATCAGTGCCACCGTCCACAACGGTTTCCCCTGCGGGGCGGGAACTTTCAGCGGCGTCGGCAACTCGATGGGCACCGGCTTCAACACCGGCGGTGAGGCCGGCTCCTGACGCGCGAACGCGAACTTCACTTCGGGACCTCCAACTGCCCAGGACTGAAATCAACCGGCAAACTGTTATGGCGCACCAATGCATCCGCGCGCGAAAGCACCGGACCCTGGGCCAGTAGACGCAACACCAGCCACGGCGCCGGACTAGGCCCAAAGCTTTTCGGGTCTAACCCCAACGCCCGCAACGTGTCGTCTTCGCGCGGTATCCCGAACCGCACCCCCGACTCCGAGACCCACCACAGCGATTCCGCCGTCGACGACGAGACCGCACTACCTGTCGACACGACGTAATTGGCGAACCCCGGCCCGAAGAACACCCGATCGGCCTGCACCGCCGACTCCGGGCCCTTCACCAACTCCACCACCTGATCTGCGCGCCCCTCAGCGACCGGAATGCTGGTCCCGGTAATCACCGACGTACTCGCTAGCGACTCCCCGCTCACCTTCTGCCACTGCCAGCACGCCACCGAATTGAGCGCACTGTCCACCACATGCGGCGGTGCCGGCGGAAACGCTGACAAATCAAGTGAGTTCACCACCGGCAGCTTCGCCAACACAGTTCCAGCCACCACCGGCGCAGACGCCCCCGCGTTCTGCAGCACCTGCGCCACTACCGGCGAGATCGGCTGGATACCATCTGCCAGCACCACCGAATACGCCGTCTGCCCGCCCACCTGTGGAGTCGCGATCACCGCACCCACCATCCCCGGCGCATCAACAAACCGCGCCGGGGACCCCGCAGCAGGGATCACCGGCACCGACAACTCCGGACCCACCGGCACCGCATCGAACAACGCCCGACTCATCGGCCGCGCCGCCGACAACGCATCTTCACCCAGCCCAAGGGCCAACAACACCGCCCGCGCACTGCGATTGACCAACGAACGCCGCCCGTCGCGGACCAGCCACACCTGATCGCCGTAGCGCCGCACCAGAGCCTCCTCAGCCCCCAGCACGTGCCGCCGCCCGCCCAGATCCGGTTGCCCATCAATGACCGTCACCGCCACCGGCTCAGGCGCCCCAGCGCCGAACGCCTTGGTGACCTCATCACACACCAGCCACGACGAACGCGCCGGCGACACCGGCGACATCTCCTGTGGCGCACCCGGAATACCCACCAGCGCCCCACGCGGACGCGCATCAATTTCGCTGCGGCGCACCAGATCCGGTGTCGCCGGCTCCCCCGCTATCAGACGCGCCGACGCCAAATTCAAAGCTGGATACAGCTTCTGGCCCACCCGCACATACAAAGCGCCCGAATTCCGATCCGCCAGGATTCGCGACGTCCCCGCCGAACTCGCCGGGCGCACAAACGACCAAAACAGCGCCCCAATGCACAACACGGCTGTCAACGTCACCCCCGCCAGCACCGCCATCGACTGTCGGCGGCCCGGCTCGGTCTCCATGCGCACCTGGCGGCGCGTCATCGCCGACACCGCACGACGCGCAAAGAACATGTGCCCTGATACCTGAAGGCGCGTTGACAGCCCTAATCCGCGGCCACGCGCAGAGGCCGCCGCTTTCGTTTCGTCGGCCGAATCAGCCATCTTAGCAATGCCTTTCGATTACTTCTGCCACGCTCACAGCCGGTAGGACTCGCCGCCGTGCGGGAACCCGCCTCCATTGGTCGCGATATGGACATGGTCCATATGGTTCTGCGTCGCAGAACCCCGATTCTCCATCAAACTCGACGAACCGTCCGGGTTGTGGATCGTCTGCTGCCAAATCACGTGATTGATGTTGAACTGCTGGCGGTGCGCCATCGCGAAACGCATCACCGCATCACCGAGCGCCTTACCGTGCGCCGAGGTCGGATCGGGAATCATCACGTCGATCGCCTGACCATTGGGATGCCACTTCAGCGAATCCGGTCGGACCCCGCCAATCGTGCGGATCTCCGGGAACGCCGCTGACACCGCGCGCGCCGCCAGAATAGTGTCCCGCTGCAGCCCCTTCTCCGAGGCCACACCCGGACCCAGCTCACCACCCACCGAACGGCCGACCACGCCACCCGCCGAGCCACCACCACCGCCAGGGCCAGGGCCAGTGAAGCTGCGGCCCATCAATGAGGTCGGCAAACCGACCAGGCCACTCAAACCGCTCAAACCACCGCCACCGCCACCGCCACCAAACGAAGGCAACGAACCCATCCCCGACAGCATCGACGACAACCCCCCCATCCCACCGCCGCCCATGCCCCGATACGCCGTCGCCAACTGCCGCAACCGCAACGCCAACACCCGGTTCTGCTCCGTAGTGACCTGCAACTGGCGCTGCATCGCCGCCAAATGCTCATCCATCGTCGCCACGACCATCCGCACCCCCGCCGGCGACGACCCCAACGGACCCACCGCCGCACCCGCCGCCCGCGCCTGATCGCGAATCACCCCCGCACCCGCACGACCCGAAGCACCCACCGCCCCGCCCTCACCGGCGACCTGCCCCGACTCCACATCCAAACCCACCACCGCGGCCCGAGCCCGCGAATACTTCCCACCAGCGTTAGCCACCCCGCCACCCAAACCGCTACCACCACAAGGAACTTCAGGCACCGAAGCACCCCCACCCCCGCCCGCAGCGAACACCCCACCCCTACCCGCGCCACCAGCCGGAAACAACCCATGCCCGCGAGTCAGCAACCGATCCACACCGGCCACAAACTCCCCAATACTCACCCACCAAAACTAACCGCCCCAAAACCCCCCGACCACAACGCAAGACCACCAATTTGCGGCCCTCAGCCGCAAGGACGTCGCAGGCTCAGATGCCCTGGTAGGCGATCGCCAGATCGCACAACTGGGCTGCCACGCCTGCATTGGCCTGCTTACTGGCAGCGACTTGCTGCTGAAGCTGGGCCAAGATCTGATCCACTGTGGCCACCAACAACCGTGCACCTGCCGGCGGATCAGCCACCGGCATGATCGCATCCACCTGAACGCGCGCCTGCTCACGCAACCGCTGAACCACCGCACGCCCATCAACAGCCGCCCCGGCCGCCGTAGCCACAATCTGGGCGCCCTGCTCATCCAGGCGCCGCAACGCTTTACGCCGCTGCCCCCACTGAGCCACGGCATCCCCGAGCCGTCCGGCCGCCTCCGCCCCGCCCGGCGGTGCGGCCGCCCCCACCAGCGGTGTCACCAACGTAACGGACTGTTCGCCTTCGGGAAACAACTCCGCACCACGCGCCAACAACCTGTCGATCACCTCATCGACGAACGACTGCAAACGCGGATCCACCCCAGCCACACCCCCACATTAACGCCGCGCGGCCACGATATTGGATGGACGAACCAGCTCACCGGCCACAGCGGTCATCCGCGCGGTCTAATCTCTGCCCGCGCGGCAGGAGCTCGCAACGGCTCGGAGATCAATGAGTCGTGCGGCACCCAAATTCCTGAACCCGGAAGGTATTCCGATGAGCCAGGCGGACCGAAGGAGTTCGGTCCCATGAAGCGGGCATCAGGGAAGTCGGTACTCGGCGCGAAAACCCCAGAATGCGGAGCCAACTCGATCCACGTATACGGATTACCCGAATTGTCATAACCCGGGGAGGGGGCAAGCTCACCCGGCCGTTTGATCACCACACCCGGAATCTCGTCAGCTCGCACGAAAGTTCCCGAGCCAGGACCGATCTCAATCCAGCGAGGTCCATCAGGAGGACCCGGAGGGTTAGGTCCGCCAGGCCCGGCTACCCACGGCACGTGTCGAGGATCACCGACCACCCAGCCCGGCTTACCCGAATCCTGAGGCGAGTCCTTACCCAGCGGTACCGCATCAGTTCCAGTCCTTTTTCCAGCAAGGCGCCGATAATCCGCGGCCGCCTGCCGCAATGTCTCCGACGCCACCTGGTACTGACCCCGAGTCGACTCCAACTGGCTCTGCATCGCCGCCAAATGCTGATCCAGCGTCGCCACAATCAACCGCACCCCAGCCGGCGACGACGCCATCGGTCCCGCAGCCGCACCCACCAACCGGGCCTGATCACGAATAATCCCCGAGGCAACACGGCCCTGCTGACCACACGCGCCAGCCTCAACCGCAGCCAGGCGCACCTGCTCATCCAACCCCACAGCTCTCACCTGCGCCCGCTGATACGACGCGGCTACCCCTGATACACCTGAACGCAACCCGCTCGCACTCAACGGGGCTGCCGGCACAGAGCCGCCAGTAACCGAAGCAGGTAACTGCTCGCTAGCGCCACTTTTCGGAAATAGGTCATGAGTGCGCGACAACAGACGGTCAACCCCTGCCACGAATTCCGCGATACCCACAAATCCTCCTCGGGAAAGTCACCAAGGCCACAACGACACCGAAGCGCGACCCGCGACGTCAGTAGCCGTGATGCACCCCAGGGTTAGCCTGGCCAACCAACGCCCGCAAATTATGCCCATCACGGGCAACCCCGTAGCGCGACATCAGATAATTCATCGACGCACACGCATTGGCCACCGGGTCCCAAATATGATTCGACGTCCCCGGCTGATGATGGGCTCCGAACGTCCCTGGCACCAGCTGCCACACCCCGCGGCTGCAATTCTGTGGGCCCCCATCGGCCTGACGGGCGCCATGCGCATTCGTGTCGATCAGATTAATCGCATCCGACCGGAAACCCGACTCGTGGTCAGCGATCGTCGTCATCCCGGCAATCCAATGCGCCCGGGCGCGCGGATCAGAAATCCCCATCCGATCTAACGCCTCTTCCAAATAACGGCCCACCGCCTCCCGACCGCCGGCCCACACACCCTTGCCCTCAAACGACACCTCAGACACTGGTATTGCCGCCTGGGCCACCCCCGCCGCACCGGCCGCCAACCGCCCCGGCGCGCCAACCCCCGCATGCCCCGACCCCGCCGTACCGCCGAAACCGCGGCCCATCAATGAGGTCGGCAAACCGACCAGGCCACTCAAACCGCTCAAACCACCGCCACCGCCACCGCCACCAAACGAAGGCAACGAACCCATCCCCGACAGCATCGACGACAACCCTCCCATCCCACCGCCGCCCATGCCCCGATACGCCGTCGCCAACTGCCGCAACCGCAACGCCAACACCCGGTTCTGCTCCGTAGTGACCTGCAACTGGCGCTGCATCGCCGCCAAATGCTCATCCATCGTCGCCACGACCATCCGCACCCCCGCCGGCGACGACCCCAACGGACCCACCGCCGCACCCGCCGCCCGCGCCTGATCGCGAATCACCCCCGCACCCGCACGACCCGAAGCACCCACCGCCCCGCCCTCACCGGCGACCTGCCCCGACTCCACATCCAAACCCACCACCGCGGCCCGAGCCCGCGAATACTTCCCACCAGCGTTAGCCACCCCGCCACCCAAACCGCTACCACCACAAGGAACTTCAGGCACCGAAGCACCCCCACCCCCGCCCGCAGCGAACACCCCACCCCTACCCGCGCCACCAGCCGGAAACAACCCATGCCCGCGAGTCAGCAACCGATCCACACCGGCCACAAACTCCCCAATACTCACCCACCAAAACTAACCGCCCCAAAACCCCCCGACCACAACGCACCGCGACCTATTCAACAGAGATCCGCGGTGCAACACCGGCTTTACACTCCGTTCGTGCCTATCAAAGGCTCCCATCACCGCAGACACCGGTAGCGGCGCTGCAAGAACTGCGCGCCGCGCAGGCGATCGCCTGGATGAACGAGCCCGTCAGCGCGACAGCCCACTCCCGATCACCTCGACACAACGCACAGTTATCGGTGGCGCCGAACCGCCGAGATCTGGTTGCCACGCCCGCTGCCGCAGGTGATCGGCGTCAGGCAGATCATTGCGGTTCAACTGTGGAGGCGGGAACGCTCCGAACACGCCGGCCTCGATATCGCCGCGCATCATGGCCTGGTGCTCCTGGTCCGCGTGTTCCGCCAACGCTGCTTCGTATCGGCGGTGCCGCGCGTGATATTTGCCGCGGCGCCCTGCCCGCCGCACCCCCCACGCCAGAAGCCCGGCCGGCACGGCGACAGCAGCAGCCATGATCGCGACACCCGCGACCGCACGCTATCGACCCTCGATCGCGAACCCTAGGGCGAGGCCACCGAAGACGAACCCGTAAAACACCAAAGCGACCAATTCCAGCGCAGACAATCGCGGATGCTGGCGCCGATCAACCCGACCATTCGAGGCCGGCCGGCCCGCGGCCCGGTGAACAGTCCAACCGCGCCCGTCCCACCATCGCCAAACGTGAGCACGCGATGGATCCGGATACCAGCCCGGCGGGACGTGACACGTCATAGGCCTCGGACATTACGCGGCGCACTGCTCCTCCGGAGCCGATTCGCCTGACTGGCGCATCTCACCATCGATGAGCGTCGGTAGGGAATTTCAGTGAGCGCGGTCAGCGATGGACCGCGCCTAGTATCACAGTCACACAGACGCCGATTTGATGCGGAACACCGCTGCGGTGAGCGCGGCTGGCTATGACAGTTTGATTCAGGACCGGTGTGACGGCCTGATTCAGGACCACCTTCTTTCAGACCGGTGTGTTGTGACGGTTTGATTCAGGACCACCCTCGACGGTTGGCGTGTCGATTATTGGCTCGCTGTCGGAGGGTTCCGGATGGGAAGTCGTGTGGAGCTGTTCGCCCAGATACGTAGGGACGCCCGGGTCGAGGGTTTGGGTATTCGGGCGCTTGCTCGTAAGTACAAGGTTGGCCGGGATACGGTCCGGCACGCGTTGGCGAATCCGGAGCCGCCGAGGCGGAAGACACCGGTGCGGGAGTCGCCGAAACTGGGCCCGCTCAAACCTGCGATTGATGCGATGCTGCGGACCGATCTGGATGCGCCCCGCAAGCAACGCCACACTGCGACAAGGATTTGCAATCGTCTGGCCGATGAACACGGCGTTGAGGATGTGTCGTATTCGTCGGTGCGTGACTATGTCCGGGTCCGTCGTGCGGAGATCATCGCCGAGTCCGGTAAGCAGGCGCAGGAAGCGTTCGTGCCGCAGGAACACCCGCCCGGCGCTGAAGCTGAGGTTGATTTCGGCGAGGTTCACGTCATCCTCGCTGGTGTCAGAACCCGCTGCTACATGTTCGTTTTCCGAATGTCGATGTCCGGCAAGGCAGTCCATCGGGTGTATGCGACTCAGTCGCAGGAGGCGTTCCTCGAAGGCCACATCGAAGCATTCGACGTGATCGGCGGCATCCCGGTGCGCCATATCCGCTACGACAACTTGAAGTCTGCGGTCACCTCGGTGGTGTTCGGCCGCGGTCGGGGCAGGGTCGAGAACGACCGGTGGGTGCTGTTCAGATCGTTCTACGGGTTCGACCCGTTCTACTGCCAGCCGGGAGTGAAAGGCGCCCACGAGAAAGGCGGAGTCGAGGGCGAGATCGGACGTTTCCGCCGCACCTGGCTCACGCCCATGCCGGAAGTGGACTCGCTGTCAGAGCTCAACGACTACATCCGCCGCTGCGAAGCACGTGAGGATCATCGGCGGGTCACCGGCCGGCTGCACACCGTGGGCCAGGACTTCCAGACCGAACGAGAACATCTCGCCGCTCTGCCTGCCGAGCGGTTCGACCCGGGGCTGGTGCTGCATCCACGGGTGGACCGGTCGGCGCTGATCACGGCGCGGTCGGCGAAGTACTCGGTTCCCGCCCGGTTGATCGGACGCAAAGTCAGGGTGTCGCTGCGGGCCTCGGAGTTGGTCGTCTTCGACGGCCGCACTATCGCCGCACGCCATGAACGCGTCACGACCCGCAACGGGCAATCGATCAACCTCGACCACTATCTGGAGGTGTTGCACTGCAAACCCGGCGCGTTGCCCGGCTCCACCGCGCTTGCTCAGGCCCGCGCCGCCGGCACTTTCACCGCAGCGCACGAGGCGTTCTGGCAGCAGGCCCGCCGCGTCGACGGCGATGCTGGCGGGACTCGCTCGCTAATCGACGTGCTGCTGCTGCACCGCAGCATGCGCGCTACCGATGTGATCGCCGGGATCCACGCCGCCCTGTCGGTCGGTGCCGTTTCAGCGGATGTGGTCGCGGTCGAAGCACGCCTGCATGCCGCCGGTGGTGGTCTCGAATCAGACCGTCACGCCGGTAACCATGCCAATACCGTCGATTACCGGGTCGTCAGTCTGACCCAGCGCCGCCTGGCTGATCCAGCGACCGTGATCGCCGGCCTGCCACCCGACACCCGGCCGCTGCCTGACGTCGCGGCCTACGACGAGCTGCTCCAACGCAGACCCCCAACACCGCCACCCGGTGACGGAATGGAAGGAACGACTGGATCATGAGCACGGCCACGAAAGTCACCAACACCCTGCGCCGCCAACGCGGGATGACCCCACAAGCGGCCCAAGCCGCCGTCGATTCCGCATGCCGACGCCTGCGGTTGCCGACCGTGCGTGCGGTGATCGACGAAGCAGTGAAAGTCGCCGAGCGTGAACAGCTCACCTACCACGGCTTCCTCGCCGAACTGCTCCTGGCCGAATGCGATGACCGGGACCGCCGATCCACCTTGCGGCGAGTCGCAGCGGCCGGGTTTCCACGTCAGAAATGGTTGGGCGACTTCGATTTCGACGCCAACCCAAACATCAACGCCGCCACCGTACATACCGTCGCCCAAGGCGATTGGATACGCCGAGGCGACCCGCTCTGCCTGATCGGCGACTCGGGCACCGGCAAGTCCCACCTGCTCATTGGTGTGGGCACCGCCGCCGCCGAGCAAGGCTTCCGCGTCCGCTACACACTGGCGACCAAACTGGTCAACGAACTCGTCGAGGCCGCCGATGAAAAGCAACTCGCCCGCACGATCGCCCGCTACGGCCGCGTCGATCTTTTATGTATCGACGAACTCGGCTACATGGAACTCGACCGCCGGGGCGCGGAGTTGCTGTTCCAAGTACTCACTGAACGCGAGGAAAAGGCGTCAGTAGCCATCGCATCCAACGAGAGTTTCTCCGGCTGGACCAAAACCTTCACCGACCCCCGACTCTGCGCCGCGATCGTCGACCGACTCACCTTCCACGGCACCATCATCGAAACCGGCACCACCTCATACCGGCTCAGCCATACCCGCGGTAGCAGCTCGCGATCACAGCCTACGAAGACGCCTGAGCCACCACCTCCTCGCCGAGGTGGTCCCGAATCAAGCCGTCACAGTGGTCCTGAGTCAGGTTGACATAGAGACGCGGCCCTTGCTGAAGTCCGGCGTCACGCTCGGGCGAATCGTTACGCGCAGCAAAGCTCCGAGTGACACACTCGGCACCGAATACGGAAACATGAACGCCCGCATCCCCTGATCGCGATTCCCCAACCCCATCAAATAGTTCCACGACCTCCCCGCATGGCCTACGTCGCGACAAACTCACTCAGTGCCAGACGCACACCACACACCCACGCCGCGTACACCACATCCGCCAGATCACCGCCGTACCGTTCCCAGCACAGCAACGCCTCCAAACGACGACAATGCACGAAAAGCTTTGCGTAACTGAACATCTGATCAGGATTTTCCAGCCCATCGAGACCCGGACGTTGCGCGCCTGCCAATATCACTGCGGTGTCATATTCCGCACCCAACGCCGCCCACTCCTCAACGCGAGGCCACTGCCGCCCTACCAACGCGCGCGCCACCGACTGCGCAACCGGCGACAACTCGTCATCAATGCAACCAAAAGCCAGTCGCCGCACCAACTCTCGACAATAATCGCGCAGCATCGACTCATCGGCCGCCTTCACACTGGCATACAGTGCCGCATCCACAGTCTGCAAACGGTGTGACCGCGACGCCAACAGCTCCGAAGCAGGGCTGTCCAGACCCGACGGTGCCACACCTGTCGCGATCTCACCTACCGCAGGATGATCCGTCAGATATCCCGACGGCCACGCCCACGTCGTAGCAACCGCCGACACTTCATCACCCAACGCGCGCGCTGCCCGCACCGCCTTGTCGGCGGGATTGACCCACCCAAACCAGCGTGTATCAAACTCATCGTTGAACGAGGCCGCTATCGGCATCGTCTTACGAACGAACACTCCCGGCGGAATATAGGACGCCCCATCGTTGGTCGCCACCCACAATGACGTAGCTCCCGTCGCCCGATTATGGCCAACAGCAACCGCCCAATCCAAGCCCGGGTCCGTCACGCACGCCGCCCCAGCCAAATCCGCCACGGCCATACGCGCCAACGCCAAATCGGTCTCTGCGGAATCCCGGCTCACCTGAGCGACACTGCGTCGACTTACCGGCATCAAACCAGCAGTGCTTGCGCTCCCTGCCGGAGAAACCACACCCTCTGCCGGCGCCGATAACGCCGCCGAGGCCCCCGCCCCAGCGGGTGCCGCAGTCGACATTGCGGGCGGCAATACCGATCCGTAGGGCGCCAAACTACCCGCCGCCAACCCAGGCACACCCGCCGCAGGCGCCGAAGCTACGGGCGCGGCAACAGGAGCCGCTGTCGGCGCGGCCGCGGCAAAAGTACTTTCCACCGGCGACGCCATCAACGGCGCCAGCGGAGCCGAAGGAGGCGGCGCAGCCGGCACCGCGCCCGCGGCCGTCGCGCCTGCGGCCAAACCACGCCCAAAATCTGTACCCAGAGACGACAGCGCTGGCGGAGGACTCACCGAAGACGACAAACCACCCGTCGACGGCAAACCCGGTGCCCCAGGGAATTTGCCCAAACCCTGCAACATCGACATCGGAAACCCAGGAACACCCCCCCCGCCACCCGGCATACTCGGCAACCCAGGTAAACCGCCGCCGCCAAGCGACGACAGAGGACTCGGCATCGGCCGCGGCGGGGTGAAAGGAATGCCGTCGCTTGAGTGCTCAGATGCAGGGCCACCCCGGGCAGTTGAAGGTCCTCCCCTGCCTGGTGTACCGCCCGACGACTGGCCAGAAGTAGTTCCGTTGCCTACCGGCCCAGGGGGGGTGGGACCCGTCGGATCTGTCGATAAATCCCCCGCCGTCCCATTGCCCGCTTGTTCAGTTTTCGGTCCGTGGCCGCCTTCAGGGCTTAGTGGAAATTGGTTCGTAAATAACAACGTGTCGTTGGCTACGTTGGCGTGTAGGTCGGCGGAATACGTGTGGATCATGGCCCGGTGCTGGCTGAGGATCACCGCTATCTGCGCGATTGACTGACCAGTTCCGCTCCGCAAGAACGCGTGGACTTCTTGGTGTGCGGCGCTGTTTTCTCTGAGCATCCATCGTTTGGTGCGCTCGACATCACTGGAAACCCGCGCCACCAGTTTCTTCGCAAAACCCGCAACGTCAGCTTGATCGAACCGGGCCGCAGCCATCGCCCTGTATGCGGCTTCCGCGGCCTCCGCTCCCTCGCCAGCGGTCCAAGAATCATTAAACACTTGCTGGGAAAGCCGGTGCACCTCGTTCCCCTGCTGCTCATGGAACCGCTCTTCCCGTCCCAGGGCTTCGGCCTCTGTCGCCAGCTCCGTCTCCGAGTCGACCGGCCATACAAGCGGCGAGAACAACAACCCGACGAACATGCCCTGGGGAATCGGATGATCGCCCCCCTGAGGAAAGGACGGCACACTCATGCGTTCCAAAGGCGTTGTTGCCGACTGATCGAACACCCTCAGCAGCTTCGCTGCTTGTTTGTTGTTCCGTTCAGACCACCACTCCGGCACTTCACCGGATCCCGACGCAGCCGCCATGAGTCCTCATCTCGCAAGACCACACGCGTCGAGGAGGCTGTACATCGCATCGTTTCTAACGTCGGTGAGCCGATTCACCTCCGACGTTGGCGTGTTCCCCATAGCTGCTGTTGTCTGATCAAGCGTTGCGCTGACATAAATTCGGGCGGCTGCTGCGATATCGGACGGTACCGCCGGGACGAGCGCATTTTGCACCACAGATGCGCTATTCAGGGCCCGAAGCACCATCGGGACGTTGAGGTTGCCTTCAACGCGAAGCCCACCCTGGCCCTCCTGGCCACGCACAGAGACGTCCAGAGCGTGGCATACATGGTCCTTTGCGGCAGCTGCTTCGGCGGGACTGTAGCGCGGTCCCACCGTTGTTGCGGTCGGCGCCGCGACCGAGGCCGGCGCCGAAGTCGAGGAGGGGCGCGCACCGTGAAGGGTGAAGTAGGTAACTGCCGCGCTTACACCTCCGGACACCGCAACAACAAATAACAGCGCCACGGTTGCCCACACCCAGCGCCGACCCCGTGCCTGCCGCGATTGCGGCTCCAAGTAGTGGGGTGGTCCCGGCGGCGGCTGAGGCGGCGGTGGGGGCGGAGGTAGCGTCACCGAAGGTGAAGCCTCCCGCGACCACGGTGACGACGATGTCGTAGCCGTCATCTCAAAGTCCTCTCCTACGCGCTCAGCGCGCCTGAGTTGGCTGCCTCCGCGGTCTCGACCGCAGCGACACTGGTCTCGCGACTTGTCATGTCAGCGGCGACCCGAAATTCCGCCTTTGCCTGGCGCATTGTCTGCGTGCCCGCAATTGCGCCCATCAGAGCGGTCGCGTAACCGCCGAGTCGCATGCCCCCTGCACTTGACCCTGGCTGTGATGCGGACGCGGCATCCGCACTGGACAACCCCGAACGCGTTGCGTGCGGATCCATCTGGAAATTTCGCGCCATGAGGTGATCCTACCGAGAATGAGGCCCCAAGACGTGGGTCAACCAGCACTAATTCGGCCGCTTCGCGTGCCTCTAATTCACGCGTTGTGCAGTTCGGGCGGTTACTACCGAGGACCGCCGTGCCGCGGTCAGTCAAGACTCGTGTTGTCCCAGGTGTAGCTCGCGTCCAACTGCCTTTGCCACGTGCCGGCCGGATCGTCACCACGGCTCTGCATCACAAATGCTGCGGCAGAGATCACCTCGCCCGGCCCTTCGTAGGTTCCGAGCTGATCTGCGCCGGCGTACAGTAACCAGCCCACCGCAGTCTCAACGATCCGATATCCCATTGACCTCCCTCGGCGACAACCGCTGCCACTCAACATGTTTGAGGCCGCGCCGGCGTCACATGCCGGTGGCGGGCCACGTGTTCCGCCGTCCAGAGCTCCATAACTGCCAACTTGCGCGCAATTTGCCCGTAAGTTCGAAGCTGGCGCGCAACCTCGACGTTGTCCCTCAGTGAACGAAGTCGTGGCTTAGGACACCAGCGGGGCTAGGCGTGGGTCGGCAAGCCCGCTGTCTCCGAAGATTCCTTGAGCACTCCACAGGCTCAAGGCGGGAGCGGCGTGGCCTTGTAACCGCACGGGCGGTGCTGATTCGAAGGCGAGTGTGAGTGTCCAGTGGTGTAGGTCGGGGTGGAACTCGGTGCATGCGGCGAACCAGAAACTGACCTGGCCGTGCGGGACGGTACTGCAGATCAGTCGGTCGGTGGTGACGATGACGGAGCTGGTCTGGTGAAAGCGCCACTGCCGGGCCGCGTTTCGCTCCGCGGTCGCTTTGCGGCGGTGGTTGAGCGCGCCCTGCACGGCGAGGGCTCCAAACATGACTGCCGGGCGGCCGGCGACGATCAGGGGAAGGGGTGAATAGGCAGAGTCCGTGCCGCAATATCGGCTGTAGCCGATCTCGGTGCTCAGCAGTGCGTGCTCGCCGAGTTCCAGGACCGGGCCGTAGACGTCGATGGGCGCCGGGGGCAGGCCCGCCCGCAGCGCGGCCGCGCAGTCGCGACTGTACTGCCACCATTGTTCTGCCGGGGTGTGTGGCTGCCAACTGAATTGGGCTGCGCGACCGGTGCCACGTGCGCCGTGGTAGGCCCCAGCATGTACCGGCGTGTTCGTCGGCCGTCGAACCGGCAGATTCGCTGTGGCGGCGGGCGGCGGCATCCCTGGGATGTTAACCATGACCGCACCGTAACCGGGTGGGCTGACAGGCCACGTTAGTCAAGGCGCAGTTCGCTTAGGATGCGGATCGCTGCCGCTCGCTCCTCCTCGCCTAACCACGGCAGCATCCACACCATCGCGTCTTCCATCTCACGTGCCGCATTGGCGAAGTCTTCTTCGATCGCCGCGCGTGCGGTCTCCGGCATGCTGTCGCAGTGAGCGGCGAAGGTGCGGCGCATTTTGATCAGGCGTTCGGCCATGGCGAAACGCTCGGCTGCATTGGGTGCTGACGGTAGTCCCGTAACTGGTGATGCCATGCGCGCATCGTTCGCGGTGACCGTTGGCCGTGGGCGCGGGGGGCTGCCGTCGAGAACGGCTTCGACGCTGCCGCTTTCCCACTCGATGGCGCGTTCGAGGGCTCGGCGCAGCTTGTGGCTCATACGGCCAGCTCGGTTGTTCTCAATGGCCCGCAGGGTTTCTACGGAGGGGCCGCCCCGGGTGGTGACGTCGGCTTGGCTTAGTCCCAGCTCGTTGCGGCGATCGCGCACTGCGATACCGAGCGTGGCCCAGGACATGGGCGATATTTTGCCCGATTTACCGGCAAATAACTGCATCCTCACCACCGGTTGGTTGCGGCGGTGGGCCTCGCGTCGGCGGGTGTCTGCGTTTGCACTCATCCGCTGAACCGGTTTCTGACGTGCGCCGATGGCCTTAGCGCGCTGTGCAGCTGCCACGGCGTCTGGTCCTTTGTCGTGGATTGATCCTGTCGACAAGCTACCACTTTTACCGAGACAACCGGTAATAATGTGCTAAATTACCGGTAATTCACCGGTAAGAGGTGCTGGTGAAGAAACCCTGGGGCGGTGGCCGGATGGCCTTCCGCACCGAAGCACAGGAGGACTTTCCATGACAACCCCCCCCAGCGCCCGCACCCCCCGGCCGTCGGATTCGTCTCGGCTACGCGCTGAGGTGCGCCTGTTCCACACCGAGCAGGACCTGGCGTGTCGCGAGGATCCGGAATTGTTTTTCAACCCGAACCGCAGATCGCGCGCCGTCGCCCGCTGCGCGGAGTGCCCATTTCGGGGACGCTGCAGTTACAACGCAGTGGCTTCCGGTGCAACGCACGGGATTTGGGGCGGGATGTCGTTGCCCGGTCAGTACCCAACGCAGCTCGCGGGTGTTTACACCCGCCTGGCTGAGCAGTTCGAGGCGCGCCGACGCTGGGAGATCGGCGATGTCGCTGTTGCGCCGCTGCCCGATCCCTTCGCTGTCCAGGACTTCCCAATCGGTGGTATCGCCGGTGCGGCATGAGTACCGCGGTCCAAGTGTGCCCGGTCGTGTCGAGCGTCGATGAGAACGGCACGCAGCGGATCACGCTCCTGGATGCCGATGATTCGGTGCTGTGTGGGGCCTACAAGCCGCCCGGTCACACCCATTGGCGGCTCTACATGAGTGCCGCGCTGGCCCGCGTCGGCGCGCCAGCGGCGCTGATGCCCGCCACGCACCTTCTTACCGCGCGCCGCGAAGATGCCTGCCAATGGTTGGAACTAATCGGGCACCTCTATGCCCATCCCGCCGAAGCCCGAATCCCCCGCCCCGACTGTCACTGAGACACGTTTCGGCGTGAACAGCGAGAAATCGCAGGTAGAGGACGTGGAGCCATTACCAGAGCATCGCGAGGCCTCGACGGGTCCGATGCCCACTATCCCTGAGGGTCGCGCCGTGGCTCAACGATATGAGGGTCAACGCAAACTCATCCTGTGCCGCCCCGTTGAAGAGGTACACCAGGACGTCAAAGCCCGAGCCGCCGCGCGAGGCATCAGAATGTCCCATCTCGTCGCCGACGTCCTGGCCTGCCGCTACGACCGCGAGGGTCTGGTCCGCGAACTCCACAAGAACCCAGAGGTTATGCCCCTGGCGATGTAATCGCGGAGCCCAGCAGAAACCCGTCCCACTGAACGACAGTTTGCGCGGCTGGGCAGATGACGACAGCTGAATATCGCGGTGCGGAAACAACCACTCTCTTGACATGACGCAGGCCCCGCCGAAGCGGGGCCCAGTCTTACGGCTTCGAACCGAGCGCCAACTCGGTTCCGGGTCCGCACCCGTTGCCCTTGAAAGGGACGTGACTTGGAGGTCTCGTCTCACGGTAGCGCATATCTGGGCTCGGTTCCAGGCTCTGCTGCGCACCGTGATCCACTTTTCTCCTCGACGCATGCGGACAGCGCTGCTGGTGCGTATCGCGGGTGTACTGCGCAAAGGCCGCGCCGCGGTGTGGCCCGTACAGGGCCCCGGGCCACAGCCCTGATCGCGGACGGCTGCCGCGAGTTCAGCACCGGCACGCTAGCCGCGATCCTGCTCGACCTGGGTGCTGACACTTACCGCGGCGTGCCGTGCTGGAGCGGGCACGCGGCACGGTGGGCGCACTGGACCGTGCCGATCGCCTACGACCTGCACTACGCTGACATCCGCCCGCTGATGTGCAACGGCGGCATTAGCCGCACCGCCCTCGTCGTCATCGCCGCCGCCCGGGCCCGCTACGCCGATTACCGCACCGGCCGTAACTGCCGGCCCACCAACGAACGGCTCGCCCGCGACACCTGCTACACCGTGCGCACGGTGCAACGCGCCGATGAGGCCCTGCGGCTACTCGGAGTCGCTACTGAGGTGCTGCGCGGCCGCCAACGTACCCGCGCCGAGCGGTTCGCCTCCTGGCGGGTCGGAGACCGCGCCCGCGGCTGGGCCTCGGTCTGGGCCTTGCACGACAACCGCCAGCTCACCGCGATCATCCACAGCGTGTCACCCCACCCACGTAGTGGTCGTTTTCGATCTCTTCAAGAACCTTCTCTTGAACTCACTACCACCCACCGCCGGCCTACCGGCCGCCGGCAACGCGGCGCACAGCGCCGCAGGGGCCCAGACCAGGCAGGCCAGGCACTGGCCCTAGCCTGGCGAAGCCATCCGTCGGCGCCCCAGTGGTGCCAACGGCACACCCCGGCCGCGTGGGCGCGCCTGTTGGCTGCCCCGCACGCCACGGCTGGACCCCGCGTGACCTCAATCAGCTCGTGACCGACTGGCTGGGCGTGGGGCACTGGATCGCGGACAGTCCCCACAAACCGATTGGTCTACTCGGGGCGATCCTGGCCTGGCACGGCCCTGACAACCTAGACCAGCGCCCGGCCTGCTACGACGACGCCCGCTACGCCGAGTCATTCGGGGCCGCTGAGGTCATCGTCGAGGACGAACCGGCGGCGACCGCCCAGGCCAGAGACATTGCCCGCCAGGCGCTGGCCGGCCCGGGTCGCACTCAGGTCGGCCAGCAGCTTGCGCTGATCCGGGCCCGGTCGGCCCAGCGGCGCGCCCAGGAGATCGCCGCCCAGATCGCCCAGTTTGAGGCGCATGTGGCGGCGCGGCGCGGCGTACCCGCGAGAGGCCGTGAATAACTGGCGGCTCGACTCAAGCGCCGGGTGCGGGTTTACCGCAACAGTTCACGCACCGGTGAATCCTCCGGCCCGATGTGCTGGTCAAACGCCTCGTTGAGGACCGTATACATTCGCTCGGAACCGCCGCGCAGCACGTCGGTGATCAGATCCTCTAGCTCGATGTGGGTGTAGCGAGTCAAAACGGTCGGGTCGATGTACAGGTCCTCGATGTAGCCATCTCGCTCAATAGTCACCTGGACCTCCTCACCGAAGGGCCCCAATTCGTTGGCGCGGCGCTGGCAGTCGGCGTTGAACTCAGCAAGCGCAGCGCGGACCATCTCAATTTGCTTCTCGATCGCAGCGACGGCGTCAGCATCACTTGCGGGCATTGGGTTGCTGCCCGCGCGATTTATCGCGCTCTCTGTCATCGTCTTTGTTACGCCCTTCTCGACGGTTCTTGACCGGCTCACTGTTCGGCGGTACCACCACCTGCAGCTTGCGGTCCTGATACAGCTGCTTGTTGTGCGGCCCCGAACCGCTGCCGCCGCGCCCACCCATCGGCGGCAACATCGACCCCATCGCCCCTACCGCGGGGGTCGGTTCTGCCGATGCCGGCGCCGCTGCGGGCGCCGCCGGCGCCGGCGCGGGAGCCGCCGCCTCCGGGGCAGCAGCCAACGGAGCGGGCGCGGCCATCGCCCCGCCGTCACTGGCCGGCGCGGTCTCTCCGCCCCCGCTGCCGCCGATTCCAGAGCCCGCTTCTGGCTCGCCGAGCGATTCCGGGGACTCTGGTGGCGACTGCCCACCGGACGGTGCTCCACCCCCGGGGTGTTGGCCTAGGCCACTCATCATCGGCGCTGTGGCCTGCTGGACCCCTTGCAACGCTTTGCCCGCCGGCCCCGCCAGCCCACCCAGAACACCGCCAAGACCGCCGACCACCCCGCCGATAATTCCCGGGACCAGCATCGGCGCCGCTCCTGCACCAACGTCAGTCACCGTCTCCAGCAAGGGGCGACCGCCTTGTGTCGGATCCACGTCGGTCGGCGGCCAGCTCGGCCCACCACTGAGCATGCTCTCCCCCGCCGCCGGGCCTTGCTGCACCGGCTCTAACGGGGCGCCGGCGGCCGCGGGATCGGGCTTGGTGGTCACCGGCGTGCCACCCGGGGCCTTAGCTCGCTGCACATCAGGACTGTCCGGTGCGGCTCCCGGCGGCGGCACCGGCGCGCCCGGGCCAGGACCTGGCACCGCCTCGGCGAAACTGTAGCTGCTAAACCCCGCGGTCGAGGCCTGATACAGGCCGGCGACCTTCACCTGGGCGTGCACGACCGCCTCGCGGCGCATCCCCCCAGCCGCGATATTGGCCTGCACCGCTGTCTGCAACTCGCGCTCCCCCGCCACCACTTGCCGGTAAGTCGGGATCGCGGTGCTCGCGCGTTGAAAATTCTGCACATGCGTCGATGCCTGCTGCGCCAAGCCCGCGACGTGGCGCGCATGGCCCTCATACCAGGCCTGCAAGGTGCGTAACCGCGCAGTCGCCGCCTGCGCACTGGCCGCATCCCAACTAGCCTCGGTCGCCGCGATCGCCGCCCCCAACTGGGCGGCGGCCTGCTCGAGCTGCCCGGCCTCGCTACGCAAGCTGGTCTCCACCGCCTGCCACGCCTGCATCCCCCCACCGGTGCGGCCGGCCTCAATTAGCCGCGCGATGTCGCGCGGCGCGGCCGGCACCTCACCAGCCGGCGCCGACACCCCGCCGCCGCCCACCCGAGTAGCGACAGCATCGATATCCACCCAAGGAACGGGTGTCGATGCAGGCACCGGCCCGGCTCCACCGATGCCTAAGCTCGCCGCCGATACCGACTCTTGAGCGTCGTAGGTCGCGGCGCTGGTCTGCAACATGACCCCGTAGCGCTGGGCCAGCGCGTTGGCGATCGTGGTGTAGCGGCGGGCCACACTGACCGCGGCACTGAACCGGGAACTCGCGGCCACCGACACATGATCGGGCGCGCACGGCTGCACCTGGTCGGTGTGCGGGAGCGCCGCGTGCGCTACGGCACCAGTCTGCCCGGCCGCACCCCTGAGCGTCCCTGGGTCTACCCGCACCGAGTCCGACACCGCCGCAACCCCGTGCTCAGGTGCTCAGCGTGCGCTGGTTGCGCTCCTCAGCGTCACGGTAAGTGGCGACGCTGCGGTTAATGTGTCCGGCCACCTCCTCGCAGTAGCGACCAAGCGTATGGCCGGCCTCCGCGCGAGCCTGTAGCACCTCCTGCAACGCTGCGCCCACCGTCGACGAGCCGATCCGCCCGAACATCGACCGGGCCCGTTCCAAGGTTTCCGGACTGGCGTCAAGCATCTCCCGGACGCGGGGAGCTTCGCTTTCCCACCATTGCGCGTGCTGGTCCCACTCGTCGTAATTCACCGACACATCGTTGGCCACTGGCAGGTACCTCCGGTCTCTGAACTGCGTATTCATCAACCTTAAAGCGCTGCGCCGCCCCATGTCTGGGCCGCGACCAGTCAAAAATCGATCGTCTGCCGGTACTCCTGCACCTCGGCCACACTCGGATAGCCCGCGGTCACCGACCATTGCGCGCCGGACTCCTCGCCGCTACGCACCCGCGCCTGGGCGCGTAACTGCATCAGCGCCAACCGGTGCAACCGTGCAATGCGATCAGCCAGCACCTCAGCCGGCCACGACGTCGCAGCCGGCTCCAGCTGCACCTGCACATCAAGGCCAGACTCGTCGGACATCTTGACCATCAGCGCACCATCGCGGGACCACTCGACGATCTCATTGATCACCGTGATCCTCGCTCCATCGACATACATTTAGGCACCCGCTGCAACAGTCGGCGCCGACACACCGGGCGCCGCCGCTGCGGGTACGTGCGTCGTTGTGCCCGTACCGAACTGGGTCGGGTCCTCCCACCCCAGAAATTCTCCGGCGGGCAATGCGCTCTGCGGTTGAAGCTGTCCATCGAGCCAAATCTTGCCATTCCCCATGTAAATGATTGGCTCGCGACTTTTGCACTGAGCGACCTGACCAGGCACCAGATGGCTGGGATCCGTTGGCGCCGTCACCGGCGTCCCTGGCGGGGGCAGCTGCGCATACGGCTTCCACGCATCAGTGACCGAGGCCCCATTGAGTACCGCGCGCACCACCGCGGCGTGTTGCGCGGACGTCGTGCTCACCGGCGTGCCATCAGGCATTTGCACCACCAGACTCCCATCGCCTCCTGGCGCGCTGGCCGGTGCGGCCGCCGCATCTGCGGGGTGTGCGGCCGGCTGCGCACCCGCGCTTCCCCCTACCGCGGCGTCGGCCTTCGTATCACTGTCACTTTTGCCGTGGCCCTCGGCGACCTCAGATTTCTCTTCGTGACCATGATGGTCATCAACGAAATCAGCAGGCTCGCCGCGCTCATGGGACTCGCCGTCGTTGAGCCCCTCACCGCTGCCAGCGTGGCTGCTCATCGCCCCCGCTAGTGGCGCCAGCGCACCCAATGCATCCATCGGCAAGGAACCTCCCGCCCCACCCAACATCCCGGGCAGCGAACCCAAAGCCCCCAACGCCGGGCCCAGCATTGACGACGGATCACTCATCATCCCAGGCAATCCGCCCATTCCTGCCAGAGGATCAGTCACCCCACCGGTCGCGCCGGCCCCCGGGTCAACACCCGCACCTCCGCCAGCGGCTCCGCCACCATCGGCTCCGCCACCGCTACCAGAACCAGCGGCATCGGCACCGCCTGGCCCGCCCCTACTGCCATCCGCGGGACCCTTGCGGGACTCACCGCTGGTCTCGCGGTACTCATCGCCCAGCGCGGCCAGCAATTCGGCCTGCCTCTTGCTGTCCACCTTGGCGCTGTTGAGTAGGCGCTGAATCTCGGCCAAATGCTGATCCAGCATCGTGTTGAACAACGACAGTGCCTGAGGGTCTTTCGACATCGCCGGATCGGTCATGATTTTCTGATGAGCAGCCTGAATACCGGCGACCAGCTCACCGACCCGAGCCCGTGTTTCGTCGTTGGTCGTGAAGATCTCTTTAAGCAGCTTGGCTAATTTCTCATCGGTAGCTGCCACCGCCCCGCTGCTCTGCCGGTACGCTCCACCCGCCTGATCCGCCCCCCAGTGCAACCCACCCGAGGCGTCCCAAGGCGGCCTCGCAACGTGCGGCGGCCCACCTACCCACCCCCGAGGCACCACATCCCGGGCCCGCTCACGCGGCGGCCGCCGATCGTCGTCGTCGCCGAAAATTGCGTCGACACCAGCAAGAACCGGGCGGAGAAGGTCCTCCAAATCCTCCAAAAATCCCACCGGCTCCCCTACTTCCGCCTGATCACAGACATCCACGCACTGACTGAAAAAACGCTACCGCCGGGGTCGACCCCAAAGCGACGGGCGAGGCACACCAATTCGCGACGCTCCTACAGCAGGCGGCGATGGCGCTGATGCACCTGGACGTCACAAACGGGATGGGGTCAATCCCAGCGGGCTCGCCGACCCAGATCGGTCGCGTTCGAAAGAGTAGCGAGGTCACCCTGACCAATTTCAGGCCCTTAGCCGCGACAGGGCCCTGCGGCTCGTGCATGCCGGGAAACAGTTTGCTGCCGTTGTGGTCTGGGCCGGTGCATGCCGGTTACGGTGTGAGAACCGTGCCCCACCACAGCATGTGCGCGGTATACCGCGCGGCGTGTCGTGCGCGGTATACCGCGCACTCGTGCCACTCTTGTCCCACCGACACCACGTTCACCGGTAATAGGAGGGCGATCCGGTCCCATCAGAGGATGCACAACTTCATAGGCCCCCGAAGCAGAAATCCCCGCCGAAGCGGGGACACCTGCCACCGGAGCTAGCGACTCCGGATTTGGGCTTCCGACAAGCAGAAACCACGCCTAGCCAGGCAGGTTTCACGATAGAGGACACCCTCGTGAACCACAAGATCCGACGTTACCCAGGCACACCGTGCGCCCAGAACCCCGCCGACTGGCTCGACCCGAGCAGCCGCGGCCACACCGCGCGCGCCTGCCGCACCTGCCCGGCCCTCGCCCACTGTGCAGCCGAGGCACGGCGCACACGACCCGCCTACGGCATGTGGGCGGGGGTCTGGATCGACGGTGACTTCGCTGACAAATCACAACTGCTGGCCCTGCCGCACCCTGACCCATCCACCACCCAGCAAGGTGCGCTCCAAGGCCCGGTTGTCGAAGGCCCGGTTGTCTCGCCGAAAGCGATGCGGGCGGCACGGGTACGCCGCGTCGGTGCCCTGTGCACCGCGGGTGCGCCACCCGCGGTCGCCGCGCTGATCACCGCACGCGCTAGCGGGCACTGCGAGATCATGGCACCGGCCTGCACCTACACACAGACCGCTGTCTTCCCTCGCCGCCGCCGCCGCGCCATCAGCCTACTGAGCAGCCCCGCCGAAGCCCTTGCCGCCTGCGCCAACTGCATCGACCTCATCGAGCACACCGCCCTGCCGACCGCGCTGGACCTCGGCTACATCCTTGACCCCCGCAGCTGCGCGAGCACCGTCGCGCTGTGGTGGCGCCAACGCCACTGGGTGCACCTCGATACCCGGGGGCGCCTGCGCCCGCTCGCTACCCCGCGGCTTACCCCCTCCGCCTGACGTGCCCGCCACCTCCAGCGCTCTGGCCTGCGACCCCGCCGCTACCTGGAAAACGCTGGCCCCGCTGCTAGCGGCCCGCCCCACGGTGCGGACCTGGAACGCCGCCACCGGCAAATTCGATCGCAGCGCCCCCCTGAGCACCCGGCTGCCCCGCCAGCCCGCGGCCGTCGCGCTCTACCTGTACGGACGCACCCAGGTCCTGGCACTGGACTTCGATACCAAACGCCACGAACCGGCCACCGTAGACGCCGACTTCACCCGCGCCCTGACCTGGATCACCGAAGCCGGCGGGCGCGCCGTCACCGACCGCTCCACCAGCGGTGGACGCCACATCCTGGTCCCGCTGGCCGTCGGCACTTCGGCCACCGTCGAGGAACTGCTCCCGCTGCTGCGGCTGCTAGAAGCGCGCCTACCCAGCCTCGACAAGACGCCCATGACCAACCCCAAAACCGGCTGCATCACCGCACCGGGCTCCCCTTGTCGCGGCGGGGGCCACCGGCGTCTCGACGGACCCCTCAGCGCCGCCGTCGAAGCCTTCACACAGCGCTCCGATCCAGCCCTGCTCCCGCGGCTCAACCTGCTCCTGGGCGCGCTGGCGCCCTTACCTGGCCGCGGCCGCAACCCGGCCACCGTCTTACCCGGTGCGGCGATCATCGGCACCGGCGGTCACGCCCGTCTGGCGCCGGAACACACACGCGCCGGTGACCTCCCGGCCCGCATCACTGCATACGCCGCCACCGGCGTCTTGCCGCCCGACACCACCTGGCCAAGCCACTCCGAAGCCCGCCAGTCCGTCCTCGCCCACGCAGCGCTGCACGGCCACAGCCTGACCACCATCGCGGCCCTGATCACCCCGGGCAGACCCTGGCACACCGGCCTGGGAGGCGCCTATCGCCGCTATCACGCCAACGCCCAAGCCGCCCTGACCCGCGATTTCCATAAAGCCCTGACCTGGGCCGCTGCAAACGCCCCCAATTTCCGGCCAGTCTGCGCACAAGATCTAAAAGTTCACACACGGGGGGTGGGCAGGGGCCCCGAGCTCCATCGGCGGTGGCTGGCGAACGCTGTCGCCTGGATCGAACGTGAGTACCCCGGCCACCCCTACCGGTGGATTGGGGCGGCGGTGTACCAGGCGCTGGCGAGCTATGCGGTGCGCGCTGGGCAGGTCATTAACGGGGTTCCGGTGGTGGGAGTCGGGGGACGGTCGTTGTCTGTGGCCGCCGGACTCATCGCGGAGACCACTGTCTGGCAGTTTCTCCGTGACACCCGGGATCTGCCTGGCTCTCCCTTGGTGCGCACTCGCGTCGCCCAGGGTCGCGAGCCTGACTACTACGCGCTGACCCGTCAGAATGTGTTGCACATCCCTGAACGGGCGGTCGCGGTAACCCGCGTTGAGGACGTCCATCTGGCGTGGAAAGTCGTCGGACACCGTCACCGGCGCGTCTACGAGCTCATCGTCCACCGCCGGCTCAATACACCCGCAGAGGTCTTCGCTGCCGCTCACGTCGGCTCTAGTAGCGGCTACACCACGCTGGCGGCGCTGGCTACCGCGGGACTGATTACCCGGACCCACGGCACCGTGGCGCCGGGACCGACCAGCCTGGACCAGATCGCCGCGGCTCACCGCCTCAACGAACTGCGCGCCACCCGCATCGCCCGCCACCAGCGCCAACGCGCCGATTGGCACGCCTGGCTGGAAATCCGGGAAGAAGCTCGCAACCACGCGAGACGACGGGGTGCAGCCTTCGACGTAATCGCGGAGGTACCAGATGAATCCGATCGGCAGGAGTATCTTGCGGCGGTCTTGGCTACCGGGCCCCCCACCGTTGATCAAGAGCAACGAGCCATCGAGCTACTCAGCGACCTCCTGGGCGCCAAGCTGGTGTTCTCGGCGAGGTGAAGTCCGCAGCCGACCACTCGTACGGTGTCGGGACGACCACATACCGCCCAACTGCACGTGCCCTTCACTTACGTTGGGGTGAGATGACACGGCCGGCTCGATGATGTTGCGGGGGCTCGCATGTCCGCCGCCATCGCCCCACCTACGTCTGACTTGCCCGTAGGTATCGTTTGTTGACTTCGGGTTTGACGAAGCGTACGAGCCCCAGCTAACGGTGCTACTGAGTGGCAGGACGCGACTCGTAGGCGACAGAACGGCACGGTGGCCGGCGATCTGCGTTAGCAACTCACCCCAGCGGGCCGCCAAGCCGATCACCCAGAGTCGGCGCCGATATTCGGGCCCCGGCGCGCGTTCAGGCGGAGAGCTGCTCCCGGGTTTCGAGAAGTTGGTAGGCCGTGCGACGGATCAGGTCGACGGGATCCAGCCCCCGCTGCTCGGCGATCGGCAGCAATTCGGTAAGAAGGTCGCCGCACCGCCTAATGAGGTTGTTCAAGTCACTGCCGGCCGCCGCTTCCAGTTCTTGGAGCTTGTCCGGGTCATAGCGAAGCTGAAGCCGTGCTCCCATACTGCGGGTTTCAGATCCCTGACGTTTCTTGCGGCGCAGCGCCTCGCCCTGGTGGCTCGCGCCGGTTCGAGGTGTACGAGCTGTTTGGCTCATGAGATCCGGTTCCCCTTTCAGCGTTGATCAAGCCGACCGGAGGCTTGAGCTGCTATAACGCAATCCTCGTAACAGAATACCGGTAACTAGTACCATGTAACGTAGATTGCGTAATAGCATGTGAGGCGTGTCGTACGCCCACTCGGAGAGGGTGCAGGAACTCTCCGCCGCGGTGTTCGGACAACGGCACCGGCTAGCACTTATGGCGGCAATCGCGCAAAGCGAGGACGGTGTTGTCAACCCCACTGACTTGGTGGAAAGTTTGCGACTGCGGGCCCAAAGTTCGCTGCAGGGCCCCCTAAACAGCCTTCTGGCAGCCGGACTGGTGACGCGGATCTCAGGAATCGGCGACCGCGTTTATTACCGGCGAGAAGCCAGCGCCGCCTGGGCGTTCGCGCTCGAGCTGCTGACCCGCGCGCTGCGCGAGGAAGCGCAGCTCGACCAGAGGCCAACCGCAGACCATTAGTTACCGTAACAAACGGCCGTCGTGTACGGACGATGCGGACCTCGGCGCGCCCGAATGCGGCGCGCCAAATGACCGGTTTGACGATGGCTGGTGCGGCAAACTAAGTCGTGGTCGGCCCGCATGTTCGTTGGCCACTCGTCAGGCCAGCCACTGTTCCAAACGACGCGTTGGGTCCCGGCGCGCCAAGCCGCCCCCAATCGCCGATCACTGTCGGGCTGGATGCGACGATCTGGACCCATTGCCACGGGCGGGGCCGAATACGGCGCCCAACTGCCACGCTCGGGTCCCTCGACGAGCGCGTCATGCGCTAGCCGAGACAACGCAGTGCGCGTGGCGGGCTGGCTGAAGCGCTCGACTTTGAGGCGCTGCCAGGCCTCAACTCGACAGCGAGCGTCCGAGCGCCGCGATCGTGCCGGATTCCGGGATTGTCGGGGACACGGCGACTGCCTACGGGGATCAGCCCATTGCCGCGGCGTCCAGAAAGCCATTCAGCAGAAACTTCATCGGCGTGGCGGGCTGGCATAACCCCGGCCGCGGCGGGTTAGTGCCGCCAGCTTGAAGAGCGGCTGACCCGCGACGGCCACAGCGCCAAACGGGAGCCCTCACCAATGCTCGCTGCACCCTTCGCCGTGGCGGCCACTCCCCCGCAGGCCGAGCGATATCCGCCAACACTCGGCACCCGTGATCGCACTCCGGGGTTATTGCGCCCGATCGAATAACGCCGGCCAACAGCCGACCAGTCGCAGTGACCCACAAGTTGCCCAGCGGCCGACGCAAGGTCCCCGCGAGGAGTGCCGCAGTCGGACCGCACAGGTGCCGCCCCGGCAACCCACTTACTCAGAAGAAGGCCCGTAGTTTTCCGCGGAAAACTGGGCCAACTCTCAACAATAACCGCAGGTCAAGACCACTGCCCGTGGGAAACCCTACTCATCAGACGCTGGATTGCCAACGTGCGTCAGCGTCAGTGCGCGCGAAGTTTTCCGCGGAAAACTGACTATAGTTCACGCAACGTCAGCGTGTCGGCCATGCTGGATGTGTGCGCAGATCGTACCCTCTAGGGAGTTGATCTCGGGCCGGCCGCAGTCGCGGCCGCAGAAGGTAAAGGTCTCATTCCCATGACAAGAGTTGTGACAATTTTGAACCAGAAAGGCGGTGTCGGCAAAAGCACTGTGACCGTCAATCTGGCGGCGGTGCGAGCCGAAAAGCTGATGGCCACCCTCCCCGCTGACGCGCCCTCGCCGGTCGCTGCGGTGTCGATCGACCCTCAGGGTTCGGCCAAATGGTGGGCCAATCGGGTTGATGCGCTCCCCTTTCATCTCGTGCAAGCTCACGACGATCCGCTTGAGTGGCTACGTCAACTCAACGACCTCCCCGGCATTGCCGAGGTCTACGTCGACACCGCCGGCTGGTTCGACCTCGATCCGGACTCCACTGGCGACGGGTTGGGCGACGGGTACTCCGCCGATGCCTTGCGCACCGTCCTGGACGTCACTGACGAAGCGATCGTCCCGATGCTGACCGCACCCATGTGTTTCGACCCGACGGCTCGTACGATCCGCAAAATCCTTCAACCGCGCGGTATCCCCTACCGGGTGTTCATTAACGACTGGGATCCACGCGACGGCGGGCACTGGCTGGACCAGACGCAAAAGTTCGTGCGGAGCCAGGGTTGGCCGCTTGCCAAGACGGTCGTGCGTCACTACAAGATCCACACCAATGCCTCCAACGAGGGCGTGGTTGTCACGCAGTACAGGCAAAGCGGCACGGCGGCTAACGCCGCCTCCGACTTCTACGAACTCGCCGACGAACTCAGCCTGGTGGGTGTCCGGTAATGGCCCGCGGTGGTGTGAAGACCTTCGACGGACTCGTCGAGGCGGTCGGCGACAATTCCTCAGTCGACGGCGAGGCGCGGCCGACCGGTCCGCGACCGCCGGTCACGCGATCAGTACCACTACGTGACCTGATCGCCAATCCGCACAACCCCCGCGATTCGGTCGGTGATCTAGACGAACTGGCATCCATAGCCGAGTTCCAGCTTCAACCGGCGGTAGTGGTCACCCGCGGCGCCTTCGAAAAGCTCTACCCCGAGACCAGCATCTCGGCGCGTTGGGTGGTCGTTATTGGCAACCGTCGCCTCGCTGCCGCCCACAAGTTCGGCCGTCCCGAACTCGACGTCGTGGTCAAGGACGAGCTAGCCAAGGACCGGGCGACGCTGCTGACCGCCGTGATATCCGAGAACGTCGACCGGTCCGGGTTCGACGTCATTGAGGAGGCCAAAGCGGTGGAGAGCCTAGTAAGCGAATACGGCAGCGCCGACGCCGCGGCCGATCATCTTCGCAAGAGTAAGACATGGGTTTCGCAGCGGCGCGCGCTGCTCAAACTCGCGCCGGCCCTGCAGGAGGCCACCCGCAGGGGTGATTTGGCGATCAGGGAGGCGAGGTCGCTGGCGCGGGTGCCGCTGGAACAGCAGGTGACGCGCTGGACGGCGGTCAGGGACCGCCGCGGAGAGGGTCGGGAGACCGACGCCGACGGCGGAAAGTCTTGCGCCGAGGGCAACGGGCGGGGTGGGGGAGAGGCGACGTCGCGTACGTCGCGGTCAATTAGTAAAGCCCTGCACAAATTCGACACCGCACCCGACGAGTTGGCCGCCGCGCTGCGAGACCAGCTCGGTGACGCCGGTGCCAAAACCCTTGTCCACCAGCTGCGAAAACTGTTGAGGCACGCTTAGCTTCGACCCCGAAGCGCGCAGTGTTACCTCAAAGGTCGCGCTGGCAATCGGTTGCGCCAGGCAAGTGTCCGGACCGATGAGGTGGCCACAAGCTGATCGTGCCGGCGCCATCGGGCGACCGGTAAACCGGGTTTGCGAGTAATCGAGTGTCGGGGGCCGGTTCTGGGTTCGGCACCGCGACTGAACGGCTTGGGACGGCCGCACCGCAATGTGCGTGGCCTGGCCTTGATGTTGATCGGTTGCGACTTCATCGGGTGGGCGTACCTCGGTGTGAACCGGGTTCGACCGGCAAAGGTCACCAATCGATCTTCGAGCTGGTGCGGCCGCGACGTGATCGGGGAAGCTGGTAGCAGCGGCACGGGAAGGCGCAGGCGTTGCGGCGCGAGATCAGCAGTGTCCTGGGCTGCTGTTTGCGTGAGGGAACGCTCGCCTGGCTGCCGGCGTTCCAACGTTCGCCCTATGGCCGGATAGATTAGGAACCGTAGCAATGCGATGTGTGGCGACATCCCGGGTACGACGGGGGAGGGGGCCACCCTGGTGACAGGTGAGGACTCAAAGCAACGCGGGTCCATCGGCGGCGCGACGAGATGATGGGACGCGGCCACCGTGGGGGCGCAGAGCCAGTGATTTGTGCCACGGTGAGCTCATCGCCGGTGAGCCAGTTTTCCGCGGAAAACTGGCAACGTTAACCCTGGGCGCACAGAGGACGGCGGGTGCGGAATACTCTCAGCGACAAGCTATTTCGGCATCGCACTGTACGGGATAGTGACCTGCGTGGCAGTAAGTGTGAGGGGGGCGGCGCAACGCAAGCTTGGTGGGGGCCTATTGCCGCAGACGTCAGTGCGTGACGGGTCGGCGTCATTGGAAGCCGTGTGGTTGGCTGCGCGGCCGCGCGTCTGCGCGTGGTGTTCAGCCGTTGATACCTATGCGCCATGAGCGCTCACGCCCAGCATGGGCACCCGAGGGCACGGGCGGGGTGCCAGAGACCAGACCGTGCGACAGCCGGGACAGAACGACGAACGCTCGTCATGGGACAGGTGGCTATGACAGTTTGATTCAGGACCGGTGTGACGGCCTGATTCAGGACCACCTTCTTTCAGACCGGTGTGTTGTGACGGTTTGATTCAGGACCACCCTCGACGGTTGGCGTGTCGATTATTGGCTCGCTGTCGGAGGGTTCCGGATGGGAAGTCGTGTGGAGCTGTTCGCCCAGATACGTAGGGACGCCCGGGTCGAGGGTTTGGGTATTCGGGCGCTTGCTCGTAAGTACAAGGTTGGCCGGGATACGGTCCGGCACGCGTTGGCGAATCCGGAGCCGCCGAGGCGGAAGACACCGGTGCGGGAGTCGCCGAAACTGGGCCCGCTCAAACCTGCGATTGATGCGATGCTGCGGACCGATCTGGATGCGCCCCGCAAGCAACGCCACACTGCGACAAGGATTTGCAATCGTCTGGCCGATGAACACGGCGTTGAGGATGTGTCGTATTCGTCGGTGCGTGACTATGTCCGGGTCCGTCGTGCGGAGATCATCGCCGAGTCCGGTAAGCAGGCGCAGGAAGCGTTCGTGCCGCAGGAACACCCGCCCGGCGCTGAAGCTGAGGTTGATTTCGGCGAGGTTCACGTCATCCTCGCTGGTGTCAGAACCCGCTGCTACATGTTCGTTTTCCGAATGTCGATGTCCGGCAAGGCAGTCCATCGGGTGTATGCGACTCAGTCGCAGGAGGCGTTCCTCGAAGGCCACATCGAAGCATTCGACGTGATCGGCGGCATCCCGGTGCGCCATATCCGCTACGACAACTTGAAGTCTGCGGTCACCTCGGTGGTGTTCGGCCGCGGTCGGGGCAGGGTCGAGAACGACCGGTGGGTGCTGTTCAGATCGTTCTACGGGTTCGACCCGTTCTACTGCCAGCCGGGAGTGAAAGGCGCCCACGAGAAAGGCGGAGTCGAGGGCGAGATCGGACGTTTCCGCCGCACCTGGCTCACGCCCATGCCGGAAGTGGACTCGCTGTCAGAGCTCAACGACTACATCCGCCGCTGCGAAGCACGTGAGGATCATCGGCGGGTCACCGGCCGGCTGCACACCGTGGGCCAGGACTTCCAGACCGAACGAGAACATCTCGCCGCTCTGCCTGCCGAGCGGTTCGACCCGGGGCTGGTGCTGCATCCACGGGTGGACCGGTCGGCGCTGATCACGGCGCGGTCGGCGAAGTACTCGGTTCCCGCCCGGTTGATCGGACGCAAAGTCAGGGTGTCGCTGCGGGCCTCGGAGTTGGTCGTCTTCGACGGCCGCACTATCGCCGCACGCCATGAACGCGTCACGACCCGCAACGGGCAATCGATCAACCTCGACCACTATCTGGAGGTGTTGCACTGCAAACCCGGCGCGTTGCCCGGCTCCACCGCGCTTGCTCAGGCCCGCGCCGCCGGCACTTTCACCGCAGCGCACGAGGCGTTCTGGCAGCAGGCCCGCCGCGTCGACGGCGATGCTGGCGGGACTCGCTCGCTAATCGACGTGCTGCTGCTGCACCGCAGCATGCGCGCTACCGATGTGATCGCCGGGATCCACGCCGCCCTGTCGGTCGGTGCCGTTTCAGCGGATGTGGTCGCGGTCGAAGCACGCCTGCATGCCGCCGGTGGTGGTCTCGAATCAGACCGTCACGCCGGTAACCATGCCAATACCGTCGATTACCGGGTCGTCAGTCTGACCCAGCGCCGCCTGGCTGATCCAGCGACCGTGATCGCCGGCCTGCCACCCGACACCCGGCCGCTGCCTGACGTCGCGGCCTACGACGAGCTGCTCCAACGCAGACCCCCAACACCGCCACCCGGTGACGGAATGGAAGGAACGACTGGATCATGAGCACGGCCACGAAAGTCACCAACACCCTGCGCCGCCAACGCGGGATGACCCCACAAGCGGCCCAAGCCGCCGTCGATTCCGCATGCCGACGCCTGCGGTTGCCGACCGTGCGTGCGGTGATCGACGAAGCAGTGAAAGTCGCCGAGCGTGAACAGCTCACCTACCACGGCTTCCTCGCCGAACTGCTCCTGGCCGAATGCGATGACCGGGACCGCCGATCCACCTTGCGGCGAGTCGCAGCGGCCGGGTTTCCACGTCAGAAATGGTTGGGCGACTTCGATTTCGACGCCAACCCAAACATCAACGCCGCCACCGTACATACCGTCGCCCAAGGCGATTGGATACGCCGAGGCGACCCGCTCTGCCTGATCGGCGACTCGGGCACCGGCAAGTCCCACCTGCTCATTGGTGTGGGCACCGCCGCCGCCGAGCAAGGCTTCCGCGTCCGCTACACACTGGCGACCAAACTGGTCAACGAACTCGTCGAGGCCGCCGATGAAAAGCAACTCGCCCGCACGATCGCCCGCTACGGCCGCGTCGATCTTTTATGTATCGACGAACTCGGCTACATGGAACTCGACCGCCGGGGCGCGGAGTTGCTGTTCCAAGTACTCACTGAACGCGAGGAAAAGGCGTCAGTAGCCATCGCATCCAACGAGAGTTTCTCCGGCTGGACCAAAACCTTCACCGACCCCCGACTCTGCGCCGCGATCGTCGACCGACTCACCTTCCACGGCACCATCATCGAAACCGGCACCACCTCATACCGGCTCAGCCATACCCGCGGTAGCAGCTCGCGATCACAGCCTACGAAGACGCCTGAGCCACCACCTCCTCGCCGAGGTGGTCCCGAATCAAGCCGTCACAGTGGTCCTGAGTCAGGTTGACATAGAGAGACAGGGACAGGGACAGGGAGCGCTGGGGGAGCGGCGTTGGTTAGAAGGGGGCAGTGCTGGTGGTGCGCCAGGGGCGCTTAATCCGCGGTCTGCGGAGTTTGTCGGCCAGTGTGGGCCGCCGAGCTGTCGCTATGCGGCAGTGCCTCGGCTCGACGAGGAGGTAGTGGTGGTCACCACCGCGCCGGAATCTGCGCTAAGTAGTGACGACGTCTGAATCGCGGCCAAGGGTAACTCCACCGCCCCCGGAAGTTCTCTGCTGCGGTGGCCGTCCAACAGCCATCACATGGCCGGCCGAACAGCGGATCGGCGGACAGCTATCTAGCGACCCTTCGACGCAGCACACCAATTCACCCATCTCGAAGCTGACTGAGAATCTCCACGGTTGACTTGCCGATGTCACACGCGCCGGCGGTGAAGGCGCAGTTGCAAGTTGAGCGGTTTGAGGGTCATGGCCTCAGCAGCGGCGAGCCGGTAGTCCGGCGAGGGTTCGAGGTCGAATTGGTGCAGGACGGCAGCGAGGGTCACAAGGATCTCGTGGAGTGCGAATGCGCGACCGATGCACGCGCGGGGACCTGTTCCGAAGGGCCGGTAGGTGCGGGGTGGAAGTCTGCGCAGGTTTTCGCTAAGGAACCGGTCGGGATTGAATTCGGCGGCATCAGGTCCCCAGGCATCGGAGCGATGTGCAGCAATGAGGTGGACGAATACCCAGTCGCCGGTCCGGAAGTGGTGTTTTCCATTACCGATCGTGGTGTCGTGGCGGGCCTGGCGGAAATAGCCGGGGGCCGCGGGCCACAGTCGTAATGTTTCGTCAACGATGCAGCGCAGGTATTGCAATTGGTGCACATCCCCAAAACCGATCTCGGGAAAGCCGGGTTCGGGCCAGCGTGCGTCGATCTCGGCGCGGGCCCGGGCAGCGATGTCAGGATTGCTGGACAGAACGTGCAGAGCGAAAGCGATTGCGTTAGCCGAGGTTTCGCTTCCGACGACGAGAAAAGTGAGCAGTTCGTTGATGACGGTGGCCTGGTCGAGCTGTTCACCAGTGTCGGGGTCTCTATTGTGCAGCAGTGAGTGCAAGATGTCGCCATTCCCCTGGGTGGCGGGGTCCCTGCTGCGGTCTTTGACGATCCTGTCGACCTCTCGGCGCATCTCGGTCTTGTCTGAGACGTGCTGACTTTTTCGCTCGTCAGAGATATCGACCGTGTGGCGGTCCGCGTAAGCAAGTTCGCGGAGCAGCATTGCCAGGAACGGCTTTTGCCGTTCCCGGGGATTGCTCAGGTTGTTGAATGAGTGCCCCATGGCGACGCGGCTGATGATTTCCAGGGTCAGTCGGTTGGCGTCAGCGGGAACACTGATCCAGGCGCGGACACGGCTTTTGGTGTTCCACCCGTCGATCAGTTCGCGCACAGTGTTGACCATGTCGCTGTGATAGCGACTCATCGCTGCCCTGGTGAACAGCGGTACAAGCAGGTTATGCGCTCGCCGCCAATTCGGTTCGTGGTTGTACGCGGTGAATAATCCGTCGCCGAGCACCGATCGCAGTCGGTCCAATGAAGGTCCGACGTGTTTTTCCCAATGGGTTTCGTCGTTGACTTCCGCGACGAGGGCGGTGTCAGCGACAAAGATGACCGGCTGGGCGGCGAACGGTTGCTCGATCATGCCGCTGCCCAGTTCACGCAGCCGATCGGTAACGTCTTGGACCGGCTTGGTGAAATCGATCGTGCGGTAATTACCGAGGACAGGGAACTGAAAGCGAGAAGAATCCCTGGTTGACGGGGGAGTGTCCGCGATCATCCGGGCGTGCCTGCTTTCGTCGATGGGATCGGTGCGGTGCGCCTCTGAGTGGCAGCCCACGCAAGGGTCCACCATTTTGCCACCTTCACCAAGGCTGCGACCTCGCCGTCGAGGGTTGTTGACGGCGATCCGAGCACCGTTACAGCACTGGGGGACTTGGGTGTGAGTCCCGCGCTGCGAGCCCTCGCGGCACACGCCAACTGGAAGGCCTGAGTCGCTGCGCCGCAGCGTCGGGTCGGTACTGAATGCGTCGAGAGGAACGTTGCGACCTCCCGCGGATCGACTTCGCCGAAGTAGGGGCGCAGCCGCAGAAAGGCGTCGCGAATTTCGATCACTGTTTGGTGCAGTGCCAGGGTAGTGATCCGCCCGCCCGGATCTACCTGCTCGATGTTGAATCTGCTCTCGGGAACCACTGATGTCATCGCACGCCATAGTGGCTGCAACTTTCGGCTACTGCGGCTGACGGGATCTAGGCCCAAGCGGGAGAGCAGTCTCACGACAAGTGGAATTGCGCCCAGGACGTAGACAAACACTGCGATACCGAAGTATTCGAAGCCGTGCAGCCACAGTCGGAACATCACAGTGCTTGTCCAACCGAGTTGATCGGTCAACGCTGATATCAGCGCTTCCAGGCAACCGAGGGCAGTCATCGTGCCCAGCGTCAGGCCGCTGGCGGCCAGCAGGCGCTCGCGTCTGTTGCTGGCCCTCTTGAGTTCGTTGGCAAACATCCAGACAAATCTTGCGGCCATCACGAGCAGGATGATCAAGTAGAATACCCATGCCCAGATCGCATCCCAACCGCCGGAGACTTCCAGCGTTTGGCCGGCCAAGCGGGCACGGGTAGCGGCAACTAGAAAGCAGATGCACGAAATGATGGCCGCCGCCCGGTAGTAACGGTGTTGACGGCGTGCTTGCTCTGGTGGCAGCCCATTCCACAGCATCGTGAAGCCGATGAGTTCGGTGCTGGCGAAAACCATTGCGACGAAAGCCATTTGTTGGGCGGTAGTCGGCGACATGAGGGCGCCTCGAGACAGGATGTCTTCGACGCTGCCCTCGCGCAGAAGTTGGGCCACGAGGACGAATGCCATCAAGTTGTTGTAATAGGTGTCGTAGCTGTTGGTCCTACACAGCCAGTAACGCCCGACGAGCAAGACCGCCATGGTCACGATGACGGGCCAGGCAATGACGGCTGGGACGCTAGAAATCATCGCCGATGAAGGAAGGCGCTACGCATCATCGATTGGCTTTGCGCTGCCTCGGCGGCGGCAAGCATCAATACCGAAGCAAACCGTTCGGCGTCCCGTTCCTGCTCGTCGGCGTAGTCCGTGCGCCCCAGGACCGTCCGTATCAGGGCTGGCTCGAGGTCGGGGAGGATGGAGCGGCACAGTTCGGCGATCGCAGTCGGCCCTACCCTGTTGCCCTCGCGTGGCCCGCTGCGATGTTCAAGGACCATGTGGCCAATCTCGTGGCAGACAATTTGATCAATGTGGTAGTCGGTTGTCCCCGCCTCATGAACGATGATGTCTTCATCATCTTTGATCAGCCACAGGCCGCAGGGGCTGTCGATGAAGGCTGCGGTGTCAGTCGGGATCAGCCGGATGGGGCGGCCACGCTGATGCGCAAAATTTTCGACGAACGTTCGCCGATCCCATGGCACAGGGATCGGCAATTGACGCGCCAGGGTAAGCAGATCAGCGTTAGTCGCTGCCATGATCTGGCCCTCGAGGAGAGACATCGACCGGCGGCAGCTGTTCGAGTTGGCGCACGTGATCGGCCATCGCCGCCAAGCTATTGAGGGACTCGGTCGTCAATCCGTGGGCGCGCATCGCCAGGTCGCGCACGCCACTGTCCCGCAAGGCCTGCAGCAGATTGAGTTGCGCGTCAATCTGCGGATCGATACCAGGGTCGATCAAATATGACGGTGAGACCCCAAAGAACTCGGCGATCGCCCGAAGGTGCTGGACAGTCGGATTGTTCTTGGCGCCCGTGCGCAGCTGCCACACGTAGGCGGCACTGATCGACACACCGGTGTGTTTCGTGATGGCTTCCGCGGCTGCAGCGTTGGACAACGGCGGTTCGGTGGGCTTGCGCATGATGTCGAACAGCTTGTTGAGCTTGGTCGCCAGTTCAGTGACCTCGCCTGTAGCCGAATCACGGTGCACAGGGTCAGTCAATCTACTCTCGTTTCGCTCCACGCCCCCTCGCATAAACTGAGGTTACTACACGACATCGTCCCAGTTCCGGGTGGAAGTCTCTCTGCGGACTGACGCCCAGGACTGGGCCGGACGGTGGCAGCGGCTGCGGCACAATCGCTTGCATTTATGTGAGTATATGGTATGAACTAGGTCAAGTACACAGATTGATGGAAGTCAGCGGCGACCAGCGACGACGCCTGCCAAGCCCGGCTGACAGCCTTAACGCGTCAAATAGCCGCCAAGATGGGGGATGTGTTGTGTTGACAAAGGATTCCCATGTGGCGCGCATCCAACGTGATGAGTGGCTAGAGCTGACACGTACGCAATCCCTTCTTCCGACACAACGAAGGTTTCCATTCAGGACGACGCGGGCAGAATCGACGATGACAGTGCCAAGCGAGACGCAGATGGACTCAGAATCGGTGCCCGACGAGTCACGAATAGAGTTCTACGAAAGCTATTTTCGCGCCCATCACGGCCTTTCCTGCAGCCTGTTCACGGCATCCGATGGGGAGCGGTTGCACGTCTACACCGCCGGTCCCGACGCGGCGTCAGCGATACTTCTGTGCAACGCGCCGGGAATGTCGGTTGAGTTCGTTCGCCCCCTTGCCCATCGGCTGGCCGGAGCGTTCCGTGTGATCACATGGGAGTCCCGTGAACTGCCGGGCGTGTATCACGACGCCCAGTCATTGCGGCATCTGATGGATCGTCAGGTGCGTGACGGGCTGGAAGTACTCGCTCACTTCGGCGTGTCCGGCGCGAAGCTGCTCGGCTGGAGCGCCGGGACGCGGATTGCACTAGAAATTGCCTCAATATGGGATGGCGCCGCCAGCAGTTTGGTCCTGATGAATGGTGCCTACCCGACTGAACTCGCAGAACTCACCGCGCTGACACGGAAATATGCCGACGATTTGCAGCCTGGTCCGACGGGAAGCGATGACACACCGGCGCGGGCGGTGGAAACGGGCGCAATATTTATGACCCGCGACCTCAGCGGTGCCAGACCAGGCAGTAACGCGGCCGCCATGTATCCTTTTGGCCCGCCACAGCGACCTGCCGAGAATATCCGGGCCTACGCAAAACTGCTTCTGTCGCAAGCGGATAACGCGCTGGACCTGAGCAAGCTACCGTACGTTCCCGCGCTGATCCTGACTTGCGATGGGGACGTGACCTCACCTCCCAGCTCATCCACTCGCTTCGCCTCAGAGGTCCCACTGAAGGCCCAGTGTATTTCGTTCCCAGCTGGCGACCACTTCTCGCTGTACTGGGACCCTCGATTCATTGACGCCGTCGATGACTTCGTCAAGTGCTCGGAACTTACCGAAACCGCCAGTAGCCCCGATGTCGCGGCAACGCCCAGGTTCGGAAAGGTCGCCACTTCTACGGTGGGTGCGGGGGAGAGGATCACCGTGGCGGCGCTGTCGAAGCGGTCACCGACACGCGCACTCGCCTAACGGCCGTCAGTCTCGTCGCGACCGATCCTGCACATGCGTTCCCCCCAGAGTTTAGGCTCGCAGCACGCGATCCTGATAACATCGGTACACGTCCGGTGTCATCGCGTGAAACGAGAGTGTATGGCCGAGAGTGCTTCACTTGGGCTTCAAAGTAATTCCGGGCTGGCGCAGAAGCTGAACAAATTGTTCGAGGTCATGCGTAAGCCCTCGGATGCGCCGTTGTCTAACGCCGCGGCGGCGGAGGCGATCAAAGAGAAGACGGGCGTATCCATCAGTGCGGCATATATATGGCAATTGCGTAGTGGCCTGAAGACAAACCCCACTGTTACGCACCTGCAAGCGATGGCCAAATTCTTCGGAGTGCCGGCGTCCTACCTGATCGACTCCGACTCTGAGCCGGAGATCGAAGGGCAACTCAACCTGCTGCAAGCACTGCGAGACAGTGGCGTGCGTGATTTGGCAATGCGCGCTTCGGGGCTCACCCCGAGCGCGATCACCAACATCGCAGCAATGGTCGACCACGTGCGTCGATTAGAGCACCTGCCGCCGGTCGCCAATGATGAAGGGACATCCAAGTAGATGGCGGTTGCGAGCAATGACATTCTCGATTTGGTGCGCGCTTTGCCCATCCCCACGCCCTGGAATCGAAATGTCTTCGTCGAGAACCTCTCGAAAAAGCGCGGTCGCGCGATCACGCTCGTCCCTACAGACACCGCGTCACTGGGGCTCGGCCCCTGCGGACTGTGGCTTTCCCGTGACGACGACGACCTGATCCTGCACGAAGTAGGGACTTCGGAGTATCACATCGATCAAATTGTCGGCCATGAGGTCGGGCATATGTTGCTGGGGCACGATCGCATCGATGCCTTCGGCAATAAGAAGGAACGCCAACGCGATTTGTGTCGCTACGTGTTGCCCGATATCGACCCCGAAACGGTTCGGGCAGTCTTGGGGCGCACCAACTGCCCCGGCGACGAAGACGAACGCGACGCCGAGAGGTTTGCTTCTGCGCTGATGCTGGCCGTCGCTGATGCCAACGAACGGCGATCGATTGTGCGCAGCGCCTTTTTCCGCCGACGATGAGCCCGGTCCTTCCAGACACCACCGCTGACCGGTGACGAAGTTCATCATTGTCATCGATCGTTTGTGGTGGCGGCGGGCAGACCTCCATGTGAAACACTTTTTCACGGTGCCTGCACACGTGGCGGTGTTTCAGTGACCCCCTCCGCCGTCCCGGCCATGATCGCCTGGCCATTCATCGCATTCATGACAGTGGTACTACTCGGGCGCTACCGGTGGTTCAACGAAAATCTCTCGGAAAAGTACATCAACAACACCCTGGCCTTCTTGTGGGCGGCTCAGCTACTCCGAGAACCCTTCGTGCAAAGGCAGATGATCGATTCAGCATTGGTCACGGAGCCCGGCGTGTGGCAAATAAGTACCGCGCTCATGGGCTACAGCTTCACCGAATTCATCGGATTCAGCATGCTGTGGTCAGGGATGCCCGAAGCGGAAACCCGCCGCAAACACCGGTACTACCGTATGGCGGCGATTCTGCTAATCACGGGATTTCTGATCTGCGGGACCCGTGCCCGCCTTGCCAACAAGCCCCTAGAGCTCCTGGTGGGGTGGGATTCAGTGACAACGCTGAGTTGCCTCACGGCCATGTTGATGGTCCTGGCTATACGTCTGGTGTGGAATTCCCTCAGCGAGCTGCGGGCGGCCAATAGCCCCCGGGAACGCTGGATTGCACTGAGCACACTGCTGATGGGGGTGTTCGGCGTCGGAATCGTAGTGCAAGAGGCTGCGCTGCAGCTGTTCGACCAACTCGGCTGGACTCACACCGCTAGTTACCGCAAGGGGTCGCACGAGGACGGTCTCTTTTTCGGCATCCTGGCGCCGTTTGTGATGGCCGCCGTCCCTCTCGCGCTGAAGCTGCTCCGGTCGCTCGGGCTGGATCGCACCACTCGAAGCTGGCACAAACTGCAACCCCTGCGCCAGGCGATGAGAGCCGTCACCCCAGAACGCTTCATCGATTCTGACGACGAGGAGTTCGGGCGGCGGGGAAAGTCGACACTTCAACTGCACGACACCGTGGTCGAGATCCGCGACGCCATCTTGCGCCTGCGCCCCTACGTCCGCGCAATACCCGAGGATGAGGTGATTTGCTTCCTGGATGTGTCCCAAACTGTCCGTGCCAGCGAGCGCGAGGCCGCGCTTGCTGCGCTGCGTCTCGCTCACGCCGCGAACGCGAAAACTGCCGGCATCACCCCCGATCCCCCCGAAGGCGACGCCGCGCTGATCGTCACCTCAAAAGCGACAACCCTCGAAGAAGAAGCGGCCGAACTGCTCACGCTGGCGAAATGGTGGCCCAGCGCGTACGCCGCAGCCACCTCCGTGGCCCCCACGAAAGCGAGCCCAACACCATGACCACGCCCACCGCCACGGCCATCCCGCACTCCCGCTTCCGGCTTCCCTTGCTTGGTGATCTCCTCACCATCGACTTCACCAGCCCTGTACTAGGAACGACCGACAAGCTGCGCAACTCCACCGACGGAATCTTCGAACAGCGCATCTTCGCCCTATCAGCCATCGCTATCTCCGATGCCGCCCTCATCGAGGAAGTCAACGACGAAACCCGATGGCAAAAACACGTCGGTCCGCTCGTCGACAAGCTGCGCCTCACCCTCGGAGACGGACTCTTCACCGCCTACAACGATGAACCCAACTGGCACAAAGCCCACAACATCCTGATGCCCGCGTTCACCAAGACAGCCATGAAGAACTACCACGACAGCATGGCCACCACCGTCGAAGAACTTGCCCAGGCATGGAAAGACGCCAGCGCCAAGCGGTCGTGGATTGACATCCCCGCCCAAGCCAACCGGCTCACCGTCGAAATCATCGCGCGCGCAGGATTGGGCCACACCTTCGGCAACCTCAGCGATCCGGGGGAGAACGCATTCAGCGCAGCCATCATCAGCGAACTGAGCTACGTGCGGCGCGCGATGCGCGTCGACCCGATTCCCTTCTACACCAATCTCTTCGGGAAGAAACGCTATCAGCAGCACCTGGCCGACAGGGAGTTCATCCGAAACTTGGTCTGCGGCATTGTCGATGCGCGCCGCAACAACCCGGCACCAGGACCAACCGAAAACATGCTCGACATCATGCTCCACAGCGCCGATCCCGAGACGGGGGAGAAGCTGGACTCGGAGAACGTTGTCAACCAAATCCTTACCATGATGGCAGCCGGTAGCGAGACGTCAGCTAACACCATCTCGTTCGCCCTGCATTATCTGTCCGCCCACCCCGACGTGGCGGCTCGCGCACGCGCCGAAATCGACCAACGCTGGCCCGAATCTGACTTTCCGCGCATCGAATTCGACGACATCGCCAAGTTCAGATATCTGCGGCGGGTGGTCGACGAAACGCTGCGCCTGTGGCCCGTAGCCCCCGGTTACTACCGTCAAGCTCGCAGCGATACCACCCTCGGCGACGGCAAATATAGCTTCCGGAAGGGAGATTGGGTGGCTGTCGTCCTGCTGGCCGCCCACCGCTCCCCGGCCTGGGGGCCCGACCCCAACGAATTCAACCCCGACCGATTTCTCCCCGAGAACCTACGCAAGCTGCCCCCGCACATCTACAAACCCTTCGGCACCGGGCCACGAGCCTGCATCGGCCGCCAATTCGCACTCCACGAAATTTGCTTGACACTCGCCGCGATCCTGCACCAGTTCGACCTGGAACCCAAGCCCGGTTACCACCTCAAGATCGCCGAAACACTGACCCTGAAACCCGCCGACTTTCAGTTACGCCTGCACCCGCGACATCGACCTGACAACCCCAGCTAGCCGGGCCGCTGACGGCGAGTGCCAGCACGGCCACCTCAAAGCAACTGGCCGCCAACAGGCGAGAGGAACCGACGATGCGCCTGCCATTCCTGCCCCTACCACTGTGGGTCGCGCGTGGGGTGATCGACCTTCGAGAACGGCTGCTGGGCCTCGCCGACGCCACAGTCCCTGGGGAAATCACGCTGTTCCTCGACGTCATCTTCGGGCTGCAGAAAACAAAAATCGCCGGCGTTCTCGTCACCTCCGGCATCGCCGATGCCCTTGGCGAAACCTCTCGGCGGCCAGTCGATCTGGCCGACGAACTCGGATTAGATTCTGACGTGACAACCAGGATCGTCAACGCCGCGATCACGCTGCGACTGATCAAACGTGACCGCACCGGACGTGTGCGCTTGACCAGAATCGGTGCGCCGCTGCGCCGTGAACACCCCAAGTCGATCGCATCCTGGGCCGCCTACTACGCAGACCCAGACACCGCGGCGGTCTACGCCCACCTTGACCGCCAACTACGCGATGGCGCCGAAATATCCGGACATCGAGCAGCATTCGGCAAATCGCTATGGGAATATCTAGGCGATCGCCCAGAACGAGGAGAGGCGTTCGCAGATGCGATGCGCCAACTCACCGAATTCGACCTTGCCGGGATCGCCCAGTCCTACCCCTGGCCGAAGCACGGAACCATCTGCGACATCGGCGGCGGAGTGGGACACCTGCTTGCAGCCATCCTCGAACAGCGCCCGCATGCGCGAGGCATCCTGCTCGACACACCGGAAGTACTTGAGCGGGCAGACAGATTTCTGCGCCAACAAGGGCTCGACGATCGGATCGAAACCCGCGCCGGCGACCTGTTCGGCCAACTCGACGCTCACGCGGACGTGTACACGATGAAATGGATCCTGCACGACTGGAGCGACGACGCATGCCGCGACATCCTCAAAAGCGTACGCGCCACCATGCCGACCGGCTCCAAGCTAGTCACCATCGATCAACACCACGAATCTGCCCGCCCCAACGCCTTCACCGCCATGGCCGACGTGATGATGCTCGTCTTCTGCGAAGGCGGGCGAGAACGCTCACCCCAGCAAGTGCAAGCACTGATGCGCGACGCCGGGCTCATACCGGGACCAGTTCGCCACTTCGGACCGACAATGCTCGTCGAGGCCACCGCGCCCTAATGGAAGCGGTGAAGATCCTGGAAGTGCAGCCGCGAAGGACTCCCCGCGTAAGGGGGGTGCGCAGCGTTCAGATGCTGACGGCGGGAACTGTGGAGGCCCTCCCCGGCCGAAACGCACTGAGATTTGTTCGAAATGGCTTGTCCTGTAACTGGTGCCGAGCTAGGAAGTGAATGGGTGTCGGGAGGGAGTCGGAGGTGGTCCTAGTACCGTTCGAGCCGCAGGACAACACGCCATGCGGCCGGCCCTGAGTTCGGTGATAGTGCGGGTTATCTCGGGCAATTCTGGGCGGCCGAGGCGGTCGATGGCTGTGCGGGGGGACCCGGCTGCCTCCAGGCTATCTCGTTTCTCTAGGCCTCCGAGGAGGTTAAGTGTCAAGTCCTGATCGGCTTCTCGCCTCGGCGAGCAGTCTCACTTCGGTTGCGCGGTGGCAAACTGAGAGTCGAGTCGGGCGTGGGATCAGCGCTTCACCCCGGATTAGCTGGGACGATCAACCCGTGTCCGGCATCATCGAAACTGTCCCCAGATGAGTTGCTGACCACCCCGCGTGCGGTTCGCCGGCGGATGGACTTCGACCGACCGGTCCCGCAGGAGGTGATCAAGGACTGTGTTCGCATGCCTTACCGGCACCGTCGGGTTCAAACCGCCAGGGGCACTTGATCGTCATCACCGACCCTGACCAGCGCGCCCGGCACGCTGACCTCTACCGCGCTGCCTTGACGAATACCGTGCATCGGCGACTCACGACGGGGGCCTCTTCGCCGCCGGCGGCGAACACAGCGCGGACTCATCAGGCGCGGTCAAGGCGGTAAAACGATGAAGGTCTAGCCCGGATTTTTCGTATCGGATGGTGTGAGCTGATTCTGATTCCGAGTTGTGTTGCCGGGTAGTGTTTTTGGTGTGATGGTGTGATCGATCTGTCCCGTGTCGCCGGGTGGGGCGGGCTTTCCAGGGCCGGTAGGTCCTTCGTGATCGGTGGGCAGTCGGGCTGGCGGTTATCCGAAGGCGGTGCGGATGGTCTGCCAGGCGATTGCGATGGGGATGGCCCAGCGCCAGGTGAGGTCGATGCGTAGCCGCGTCCTGCAGGGCGCCGCGGGTGATGCGTGCGGCGACGTGCAGGACGCGGTAACGGAAAGTGGTGATCTCGACGCGGGCCAGGCCGGGATCGTTTCTGAAGCCGATGAGTCGGCACCAGGTGACCAGATCGGCAGCGGCGAGGGTTGTCTCGAGCCAGGCGGCTTTGGCCCAAAAGGACTGGCAGGGCAGGTTGCGAAGGCCGGTGGCCTTCAGTTCGCGGATGCGGTCTTCTACGCGGGCGTGTTGGCGGTGCCGTAGTTCCAGGCCGGCGACCTGGCCGGGTACGACGCCGGGGGGCGTGTCGGTGATGAAAGGCGGTGACCCGCATGCCGTCGGCGTCGGTGAACCGCAGCTGCGCGCCAGGATGGGGTCGTTCCTTGCGCAGGATCAGCCGGGTGCCGGGCGGCCAGCTGCTCAGGTTGACCAGAGTGGTGGCCTCGGCGACCCAGGCGCCGTCGCGGAGCCCACCTGTGGTGTCGATCGCCGGGTACCAGCCCTCGGCGAGGTTGAGGGTGTCCACGGCGTCTTGCACCCGCCAATCGACGGGGTAGCCGAAGGAGAACCCCACCCCGGCAGCGTGGCAGGCGTCGGCGAAGTCGTGAGTGGCCCCGGCGGTATCGCAGCGCACCAGAACCTTCGGCCGGTCGGGATCATCGCCACGACTCGGGTCGGGTCGCCACGGCGCGGGCAGCGCCGCCAGCGCTTGCTGCAAGACGATGACGGGGTCACTGGCGGTATGGAGCCGGCGTTGCCGGTGCGCAGCAGCCCGGCCAGGGCCTCGCCACCGGCGATCTCGGGGCGGTCCAGGAACGCCAGCAGCGGATGGTGCCCGAACGACTTCTTCCAGGTCGGCGTCGCACCGATCTTGTTGTCGGAGTGGTCGATCACCAACGTGGCGTCGTGCCGTTCTCATTCACGTTAGGGCAGGAGACTCCGAGTGGTTTTGTGGACACCCGTGGCATGACACTGTCGCGGAGCCAAGTGTTCACGCTGTACTCGGCCTCGGTCCCGACTGAGTTCCAGGCCCTGCTCCTCAACGACGGCAACGGCGACCCGCTGCGGATCCTGGCTCCCCGGAGCGCCCAGCCCGGCGGCTTGGCCACCTGGCTCGATTAGCCTATCGACGCCTTCTGGTCGAATTATCAAGCTAACCAATTCATTACGACGGCCCTGGCTACACGGTGACTGGACAGGTCGACGCCAGCGGCCTTTTCCAGTACAGCGTTACCCCGGACGGGGGGACCGCCTCGATGTATACGTGCGCCCGAGTCGGCACAGCTGGCCGGGCACCCGGCGCCGGCCACCACCAGGAACGTGAGGAGGCAAATGATGCAGACCTCCTGCCTGCCTGACTAGGCACAACGCGTCTTGGACCGCTATGCGTATTCCGGGAAACGGCGGGATGCGGTACTGCTGCGCTTGAACTATCTCTGTGATAGCCGGCTCGCCGAGACCGGACTGCTGCAGATTCGCTTGACGTCGTGCTCACGCCTGGTTTCATGCTGCACCCGTATCGTCGGCGCGGACAATAGGGGGAGCGGGCACGGAGAAGTGGCTCGAACCGGAGGGCGACGCGCTTGGGCGCTGCGCTGCTCAAATCGCGAACAGCGTTGCCCCGAACAAGATTGCCATCGCAGCTGCTGTCATCGCCTGCGCGACATCGCCGAGTGGCCCGAGACGCGTTGCGGTGTGCCGCTTCTCGACGAAGTATTTGGATACCCAGAAAACTGCGGCGACCGTGAAAATGACGGCTCCGAGCCAGTTCATTGCGGTGAACCAGGTGGGTACTTCGTTGCTCGCCTGTTCATTCATCGCCGCCATATCCATGCCGGGCATCGGAGTGCTCGGCGAGTGTGGGGAATGAACGGGGAAGGGGTTGTTCATAGAGGCATACATCCACGCCGTCGCCAGCATCATCAACGCGTGATACCCGTTGGACATTCGGGGATAGCGTGTTCGGTTCGCGATGATGGCTATCACGACGAACCACAAGGCCGCCAGAAGGAAGAACACGGCGGGTCCGAGAGTGGGTACCCGTGTGCCCCACGGCCAAGCCATCACGGCCATGGAGATGGCCATCAGCAGGTGTAGACCGTGGCTGACCGCCGCGGTGGCCGAAAGGCGTCTGATGAGAAGCGGTAGGCCGCATTCAGTGGCTCCCAACGCAAAGAGTGCCGTGACGACCCAGCGCAGCAGCAAATCGTGGATCATAAGATCGCAGGCCGCTCCGATCGCGGTGGTTGAGGAGATTGTGGATCGCCGGGACAGCAGTCCGTTGTCATCGGTCGCGGCCGAAGCGCCGAAGGCGCAGGGAGTTGGTGACCACGCTTGCCGAGGACAGCCCCATGGCGGCGCCTGCGACGACGGGATTCAGCAGCCCCAATGCCGCCAGGGGTATGGCGGCTGTGTTGTAGCCAAAGGCCCAGCCCAGGTTCTGGTGAATGGTGCGCAGCGTCTGCCGGGAAAGCTGGATCGACCGCACCACACCGTCGAGGTGGTCGGACATCAGGGTGATGTCTGAGGCCTCAATGGCCACATCGGTGCCGGTTCCGATCGCGATCCCCAGGTCGGCTTGCACGAGTGCCGGGGCGTCGTTGACACCGTCACCGACCATGGCGACCAGCCGGCCCTGCTCTTGAAACCTACGGACCTCGTTGACCTTGTCTTCGGGCAAGACCTCGGCCAGCACCTGGTCGATGCCGACCTGATCGGCGATGGCTGCCGCAGTGCGGGTGTTGTCGCCGGTGATCATGGCGACCCGCAGCCCCATCGCATGCAGCTGACGCACGACGTCGCGGGCGTCGTCTTTAATCGTGTCGGCGACCGCGAGCACGCCGACCACTCGATCATCGCAACTGACGAATACCGCTGTGCGGCCTTGGGCTTCGAGTTCGGCGGCGGCTGCCGCCAAACGATCGGGCAATCGCAGGCCGTTTTCCTCGATGAGTTTGCGCCGGCCCACTACCACGCTTCGGCCCTCAACATCGGCCCGCACTCCGTGGCCAGCCAGGCTGCTGAACGCCGCAGCGGTCGGAACCTCGATGCCGCGCTCACGGGCGCCGGCGACAATGGCCGCGCCGACGGGATGCTCGGAGCCCGACTCGACTGCGGCGGCAAGCCCCAGGACAAGATCAGTTTCCAGCCCGTCATCGGCGATGACGTCGGTGAGTTGCATCTGGCCGCGGGTGAGGGTGCCGGTCTTGTCGAACACCACGGTGTCGATTTTCTTCGACGCTTCCAAAACCTCGCCGCCTTTGACCAGGATGCCCATTTCCGCGCCGCGGCCGGTGCCGACGATAATTGCGGTGGGTGTGGCCAGCCCCAGCGCACAGGGGCAGGCGATGATCAGCACTGAGACCGCCGCGGTCATGCCCGCGAGCGGGTTGGCCGCGAAGATCGCCCAGCCGGCAAACGTCAGGGCGGCCACGCCCAGGACGGCGGGAACAAATACCGCCGAGACCTGGTCGGCCAACCGCTGGACGGGGGCTTTGCCGCCTTGGGCCTGCTCGACCAGGCGCACGATCTGGGCCAGCGCGGTGTCGGCCCCGACGGCAGTGGCACGCACGGTCAGCAGCCCATCGATGTTGACGGTGGCCCCGGCCACTGTGTGCCCCACCGATTTCTCGACCGGCACAGATTCACCGGTCAGCATGGACTCGTCGACGGCGGCACGTCCCTCAATGATCCGGCCGTCGACGGGAATCTTCTCCCCGGGTCGTACCAGCAGCAGGTCGCCGACTTGCACCTGCTCCACCGGCACCAGAATCTCTTGGCCGTCGACGAGCAAGCAGGCTTCCTTGGCGCCCATTTCTAGTAGTTTGCTGATCGCCTCGCGGGTCTTACCGGTCGCTCGGGCCTCGAAATAGCGGCCCAACACCACGAAGGCGATGATCAGAGCCGCGGTGTCGAAGAACAGCGGCCCCCCGGCGATGAGCTGGTAGGTGGAGTAGGCGAACGCTGTCAGCGTGCCCAACGTGATCAGCGTGTCCATGTTGGCCGTGCGGGCCCGCGCCTGCTGGAGGGCCCCGGTCAGGAACGGCCAGCCGGCCACGAATTGCACCGGCACCGTCGCCGCGAAGGCCAACCACCCCACCCAGGAGGCGCCGAACACCATGGGCGCCGCCATCGATACCAACCCCAGCGGCACGGCCAGCCATACGCGTCGCAGCCACTTGCGCTGCTCGCCGTCGGCGTCTGCCGGTGGCACCCCGTGACACGACGCCGCTGGCTGATGACAGCCGCCCTGGCCGGCAACCGATTCGGCTGCAGGGCCGGTCGCGAGTCCCAACAGCCGATAAATCCCGCCGGCAATTTTTTGCACCACTCCGGGTTCGCCGGATCGCGCGGAGTGGGGGGCGCGTGCGGGGACCGATTCCGCGGGCGTGTGCTGGGCGTCCTCGATCGCCGACATGACCGCAGCAGTGTCGCAGTCATCTGGCGAATACCAGATCACTACCGAGGCCGATCGCGGGTAGGCACGGACCGCCAGCACACCGGTCACCTTGGCAACAGCATCTTCGATCGCGACCGCCCGTGTTTCGTCGAGGTCAAAACCGTTGACGCGCACACGTATTCGTCCGCCACCCTGGGAGATGATGGTCAGCGTGGGGCAGATGTCAAGACCAACCCGGGTGTCAATGGCAGGCATCGCCGGCCTTGGGAGTCGAGGTCGAGGTTGTCGGTACCACCGTGGGGGGTTCGACCCGTTCTCCGATGCGGTCTGCTGCCTCAGCCAGGACGTCGGCCACTGCCAACCGAGCACGCTCGGCACCAGCTTTGGTCTTACGCTCGGTCGCGCGCGCGGCGCGAAGGCCCACAGCGGTTGCGCTGACCGTCACCTTGCGCCAGGGCGCCTTCGCCAGGGCCTCATAGGCCGCGGCGCCGACGACTCCGGTCACCACGGTAGGCACCGCCTTCACCAGAATTCGCTGCCACGCCATCTTGAACACTTCCTTCCCATTGCTGGCTGTCACGGGTTGCGGACAGTCAGGTTCTCAATACGCCCGTGTCGCTGTGCGGCACCTGGTCAGCAGGCGCAGTCCTATCCATGGCCGAGACCGTACCCCCATAGGGTACCCGCCGCAAGCGGGGAATCGGAAGGTCGGGGCGGATCGCCGGCAAGCCGGCAGGCCGTGACCTGAGCTGCGCAACGGGCCACAAGCGGCCGCCGGGAGCGTGGCTGAGCTGCGGCTACAACCTCGGCCCGGGTATCGGGTCGGCGGCGTCAGGTCAATGCCGAACGCAGGAGCCATCTCGGCCGCTGGTGGCGCGAAATGCCACGTTGCTGGACGTGCTGGCGGGTATAGTGGCGTCGAGGACGTCATTGGTGGCCGACCACGAACGCTCAGCTCGCGGCAACGAAGTGAACCACCCGATGACCAGAATGCTGGGAGTGCAGGTGGCAACCACATACGGGTATGCGGCGAATAAAGACGCATACGCTAAGCGCCTACGCAGAGTCGAGGGCCAAATCCGCGGTATCTCCAAAATGATCGACGAGGATAAGTACTGCATCGACATCCTGACCCAGATCAGCGCGGCCAGCAGCGCGTTGCGGTCTGTGGCTTTAAACCTTCTCGATGACCATCTCGATAGCTGCGTCAGTCAGGCAATCGCTGAGGGCGGCGCACAGGCCGACGCGAAGCTCACCGAGGCTTCGGCGGCGATCGCCCGACTCGTGCGCTCCTAACCGTTGACCCATCGCCGACTGCTTGCGGACCGCTCACCGGCGTGGGTGATCCTTCGCGGCCGGTTTAGGATGGCGCGCTCGTGTGATGTCGGCGCGGGGGCGCACCGGCTACCGCAGTGGTGCTGTTGAGAGCACGTCCCATAGCGGCCCCGCCGTAACGCCGATCCCCAGGCTCAATGCTGCCGCAATAATCGCGGTGCGCGCAGACCATTCGCCGGTGGTGAAATCACTAAGAATTTCGGGCTTCTGGAACACCGGAGCGATCCAACGCAGATAGTAGACGAGGCTCAGCAGGCTGTTGAGGAACACCACCACGGCCAACCACGCGAGACCACCGTCCCATACGGCCATGGCGGTGGTGAGTTTTGCGACGAAGACACTGGTGGGTGGGGTGCCGACCAGTCCGAGCAGCGCCACCAGCAGCGCCCCGGCCAGCCAGGGCCGGGTGCGCGCCAGGCCACGGTAGGCGCTGAGGTCGCGCCGATCGGGCAGCGCGGTGCTCACCGCGAACGCCGCGCTGTTGGTCAGGGTGTAGCCGATTAGATAAAACAGCAACGACGGAAGGGCCAGCCGGCTGTGGCCGGCGACGGTGATCGGCACTAGGAGGTAGCCGACCTGGCTCACCGTCGACCAACCCAGGAGCCGACGGGGATCCTGCTGTCCGTAGGCGGCCAAGTTGCCCAATGTCATACTCGCGACAGCGAATATCGCGATCAGCAGTGGCCATGCAACCGTGTGCGGCACCACGGCGGCCACGCGGTACAGCGCGATCAGTGCGCCGATTTTGGGCACTGTCGTCAAGTAGACTGCCGCGACACCATGGGCGCCTTGGGTGGCGTCGGGAACCCAGAAGTGCCCGGGCACGCCGCCTGCCTCGAACATCAGACCTGCCACCACGGCCACGACCCCTGTCACCACCACCGCTACCGGAGCGCCTCGCAATTGTGCGGCAAGGTCGTTGTAGCGGGTGGCCCCGCTGATCCCGTAAAGGACGGTCACACCCAGCAGCAAAGTGATCCCGAACAGGGCGCCGATCAAGTAGGTCTTCACGGCTGCCTCGGCCGCCTGGCCCGAGCGCGACAGTCCGATCAGCCCGTAAAGCGGGATGCTGGCCAGCAGGTATCCGGTGGCCAGCACCAGCAGGTCGTCAGTTCCGGCGAGCACCATGACGCCGGTGGTCGAAAACAACAGCAGCGCATAGGTTTCGCTTTCCCGCGCCGTGGCTGTGATGTCGTCGCCGGCCAGCGCCAGAACCACCAGAACGCCGATCGCGGCGGTGATCCGCGCCACCGCGGTGGTGGTGTCGGCGGCGAAGGCTCCGTCGAACGCTGTCTGATCCGGTGCCGTGATTCCTACCGCCGAGACTACGACGACACCGATAAGCGCTGCGGCTGCGACGATTCGGGCCCACCATTGTCGCTGGCGCGGCATAAACGATCCGCCGATCAGCACCAGCAAGCCACCGCCGAACGTCAGCATCTCCGGCAGCATCAGCAGCGGCCGCATCGCAGTGTTCACAAGCTATCTCCCCACCAGCCCGATCAGCGTGTGTGACGCCGGCTCGATCACATCCAGCAGTGGGCGCGGCACAACGCCGATCAAGATCGAGAGCGTGAGAAGCATTCCTGCCGAGCCGGTTTCGGAAGGGTGCAGATCGAGGAAGTTGTGCGAGTGGCCGCGGGTCTGGCCGGTGAAGATCCGCTGCAGGGCACGCAGAAATAAGGCTGCGGTGATCAGGATGCCCGGGAGCGCGAGCGCGGTCAGTGGTGTGGCGGCGATGGCGCCGGTGAAGATTTGAAACTCGGCGATGAAGCCGGAGAATCCCGGCAACCCTAAGGAGGCGAACGCGCCGAGTGTGAACAGCGCAGCCAGCTTCGGGGCGGGTCCAGCCAGGCCGCCGTAGGAATCCATGTCGTAACTGCCGGCGCGGTCGTAGAACACCCCGGCGAGCAAGAACAGCGCCCCGGTGATCAGCCCGTGGCTGACCATTTGTGTGACCGCTCCGCTGACCGCCACCGCACGCGCCTGGTCGCTGCTGGGCGAGAGCAGGCCGGCAGCGCCGAGCGCCAGCACGATGTAGCCCATGTGGTTTACCGAGGTGTAGGCGACCATGCGCTTGAAGTCCTGCTGCGCCAATGCAACCAGGGCTCCGTAAAGCACCGAGACGACGCCGACGGCGATGATCGCCCAGGCCCACGCGCGCCAGGCGTGTGGCAGCATCGGCATCGCGATTCGCACGAACCCGTAGGTGCCCATCTTCAGCAGTACCCCCGCCAGCACGGCCGAGCCGGTGGCCGGAGCGTCGGTATGAGCGGGGGGAAGCCACGTGTGGAAGGGCACCGTGGGTGTCTTGACCGCCAGACCGAGCAGGATCGCCGCGAGGACCAGCCCGCCGGTCAGGGGGCGATCTGCCAGCGGGTTGGCGGCGATCAGCTCGAGCATGTCGAAGGTGTGCGGGTTGGCGGCGATGTACAAGCCGATGAAGCCCACCAGCAGCGCCAGTGAACCCAGGAAGGTATAGAGGAAGAACTTCAGCGCCGAGCGGGCGGAGTTACCGTGCCCCCATCCGGCGATCACGAAGTACATCGCCACGATCGACAGGTCGAAGAACACGAAGAATAAGATCAGGTCCGCGGCGACGAACAGACCGAGGCTCACGGTCTGCAGAAACAGGAACAACGCCGCCTGCGATCTGGGCCGGTCGCGACCCCGCAGCCCATAGAGCGCGCAGGCTAAGAAGATCACCGCCGACATGAGCACCAGCGGCAGCGACACACCGTCGACCCCGATGTGGTAGCTGCTGTTGACCCCTGGGATCCAGCGGGCCCGCTCCTCGAAAGCCAGCCGGTTGGGGCCCGGTGTCGTATAGCGTGCCCACACCAGCATCGTCAGCGACAGATCCGCAGCGGTGACGGCGACCCACACCCAGCGGGCTGCGGCTTTGCCCGACTTCGGTATCGCAAGCACACCAGCTGCCGCGGCCAACGGGAGAAAAACGATCAAACTGAGCACCTGGTCACCTCACCGCTATCAGAAGCAGGACGGTTGTCACGACCACCACCACGGCGGCGAGGTAGTACTGGTGCAACTGACCGGTCTGCGGCTTGCGCGCCAGTGCCCCGAGCTGACGTGTGCGCGTCGCCAGCGATTCCACCGCGGCATCGACACGACGGTCATCGATGCGCGCGGCCCACCGGCCGGCTCGCAGCGACCCGGCAGCGACCCGGTCCACGGCGCGGTCGAGAACGCCGTCGTCGAACCGGGCCAGCGCGTGAGCCAGGCGCAGGGTGGGACGGGCGACCACGGCGGTCGCCGCCCGTTGCAGACCGAGCCAGTCGGCGGCCCACCGCGGCTCGGGCACGCCCCAACGCGCCACCGCAGCCACGACCAGAAGCGCCAACAGCGCCGAGGTGGCCAGTTCCGCCGGGGCCGGGTGGACCGTCGAACGGTGGTCGAGGACTCCGCTGAGTGTCGACACGATCGGCGGCAATGCCAACACCCCTGCCACGGCGGCACCCACGGCGAACACCAGGATGGGCAACTGTCCAAAGACGTTGAGCCCTTGAGGATTCGGCGAATCTCCGATCGGCGCTGGGGCACCCCACAGCGTGATGAGGATTTTCCCCGCGTAGGCCGCCGACAGCGCGGCGGCCACCAATCCCACGAGATAAAGAGCGATCGAATGGTCGAGCGCAACCGCTAGCACCCCGTCCTTGGTCGCCCATAACGATAGCGGCGCGATACCCGCCAAAGCGGCCGCACTGATGGTGGCGGACCAGCCGAGCAGCGGCCATCGCCGGGCCACACCGCGCAGCGTGTCGAGCTGCTTGGTGTCCAACAGTGACAGCCATGCGCCGGCGGCAAGGAAGAGCCCGCCCTTGGTGAAGGCGTGCGCGACCAGCTGCGCGGCGCCGCCGCTGATCGCCCCGACCCCAGCTGCCATCACCACGAATCCGAGCTGCGCCGCGGTGGAGGCGGCGAGCAGCTGTTTGAGGTCGCGTTGAGCCACCGCGACAGCACCGAGCAACACCGCGGTCACGGCCCCCGTCCAGGCCGCCCATTCGGCCGCCCATCCCGTCGCTGCCAGTAGCGGCTGGATACGCAACAGCAGGTATGCGCCCATGGCCACCATCGCTGCGGAATGCAGTAACGCGCTGACGGGGCTGGGGCCCTCCATTGCCCGGGAAAGCCAGAACGAAAACGGCAGCTGCGCCGCCTTGCCCAAGGCGGCGATGAACAAGCCGACCGCAATGACGTTGCGCCACGTCACGGTTGCCTGGGGCAGGTCGGCCAGCGCAAATCCCGCGCCGCCGGCAAGCGCCGCGCCGGCGCCGACATACAGCCCGAGATCGGCGCTGCGGGTGGTCACGAATGCGGTGAGGCCGGCCGACATTCGAAAGTCGTCGCGCCACCAGAAGCCGATCAGCGCATACGACGCTGCCCCCATCACCTCCCACGCGAGCAGCAGCGCGGGCAAGGTGGCGGCTGTTGCGGTCAGCAGGGCGGCGGAGGCGAACAACAGCATCAACCCGTGGAATCGGCCCGCCGCTTCGCGGATGTCCGCCACGGCGAACATCAAGACGAAGAAGGTGACCATCGCGACCGCGGGGACCACCACTGCCGACAGGCTATCGACGGACAACCCGAACTGCCCGCCCGCGACGAACGCGACGCTGACCGCGGGGTGAGTGATCGCGACCACGATCGACAACGCCACTGCAACCGCCGACACCGCGATCGATATTCCAGGCGCGAACCGATCCCCGCGGCGCGTGAGAAGCAGTGCCGCGCCGCAGCCTGCCGGAAGACAGATCAACAGCCATAAGGCTGGCTGCGTCGTCGAAGTCACCCCGTTCACCCGGCCAAGTCGGCAGCCGAGTCGGTCATGTCTGTGCGGCGCTCCCGGTGCAGCAGCGTGGCCGCCGCGAAACCCATCGCCATCTCCACCGTCATGGCGGCGATGATCACCAGCGCCATCACCTGTCCGGCCGGTGCGGGTGAACAGAACCACCAGAATCCGCCGGCCGCCAGGATGACGGCGTTCATCATCAGCTCGAGGCCCATCATCACCATGACCACGACTTGCTGTGAGAGTGCTCCGTAGAGGCCGACGCTGAATAGCGCCGCGGCGACCAGTAGCACGGTTTGCAGCGTCATCGGCCCAATCCGCCGGGTTGTGGATCGCTCGCGGGTTTGCGCTTGAGATTGTCGCCGAACCGGTCATAGCGGCCGCGGCGGGCGGCCAGGACGATGCCGGCGACGATGGTCGCGACCATCACCGGGCTGATCACCGTCATGGCCAGCATGCTGGGGCCCATCAACTCCTGGCCGAGGGCGAAGGTCAGATCCTTCGGCGGTGCGCCGCGCCGCGCCGGCCAGTCGGTCAGCAGGATCCCCGACCCCAGCATCACGAACGTTCCGATTGCGGCGGCTACGGCGCGTCGGTTGTCGTGCACCATGCTCATGGGCATCAGCGCCGGGTTCATGCCCATGAACATGACCATGTAGACCGCCATGACCGCCATCTCCATCACCATCATCAAGATGATGACGATGCCGATGTAGTTCTGCTGCAATAGCACAACCACTATGCCGACCGCGATGAACGAAATGGCCAGAGCGTAGGTGGCGCGGGCCATGGAGTCGACGACGAAGACCGCGGTTCCGGCCAGCACGGCGGTCACTGCTAGGACGCCGAACACGATGTGGACAGTCATGAGAGTCACTTCCTCACTACGATCTCACTGCGATGATGGCCACGACGAGGTCTTGGACAAGCGTGAGCGGCAAGAGCACCATCCACCCGATCTCTAAGAACTTTTCGGGCCGCAGCACCGGAAGCCGGCTGCACAGCCAAACGAACACCGACAGCACGGCGATGGTCTTGAGCAGCACCCACGACCAGGCCGGTAGGAGCGGACCGGCGCCGCCGCCGAGGAACATCGGCACCGCGAACGCCGCACCGGCCGCCAGGAGGCTGTAGCGGCCGGCCTGGAATACGAGTCGATCCACGCCGGACAGTTCCGCGCTGACACCGCCGGCAATATCAGCTCCCAGTGCCGCGGAAAAGGGTCCCCACACCGAAAAGGCCACCACCCCAAGGCAATACACGACGAACGCGACCGGCATCCATACCGCGAACCACAGCCCTTGTTGAGCGGCGGCCACATCGGCGACCCGGAGACTCTGCGCGGCGACGGGCGGGGCGACCAGCGCGAACATCAGCGGCATCTCGTAGCCGAGCCCGTGAGCCAGGAATCGATACGCGCCGACGAGGGGATGGGCGGAATTTGCACCCCACCCGGCAAGCCACACCAGTGCCCACACCATGACATCCATGGCGTTGAACCACATGACCCCGACGTCGAGATCGGCCAGCGTCCAGCGCCCGAGCGGCACCACAGTCACCATGAGCGACGCGGCGAGAATCAGCCCCACTCCGCCGGCGCGCCACAGCAACGTATCGGCGGCCACGGTGGTGCGGCGGCGCTGCCGCATCAGCCGTGCGACTTCGTAGAGCGCAGTGCCCGGTTTGCCGCCGTCAGCCGCGAGCACGACGTCGAGGGTCGCCGCATAGAAGCCGAGGCACAGCAGCAAGGCGACACCGGCCAGCGCCCAGGCGCCCGAAACCACCGTGACCGAGACCTCAGCCATAGCGACCGCCCGGATGCGGTGTGGTGTCGATGCCCAGGCTGGCGATCACCAGCCGGGCGGCCCCGACGTCCAGTCCGCTCACCAGCCCAGGCACTGCGTCGAAGACGCCGGTTGCAGCTGCGGCGACACCGCTTGGTCCCGTCGTGAGCGCGTGCCGCGCCATGTCGACCTGGGCGAGGAGGCGGTCGTAGCAGTCACCGGCCAGGGCCGTGGGCAGCTCGAGGGTCTTGCAGTCCTCGGGGGTCAGCGATGCGACGTCGCGCAACGACCAGCGCAGCGTTGGCGAGCGGCGAAGTTTACTGTGCAGGGTGTCCAGCAGGGAAGCGGCGTGCCCGGCGTCGGCCTCGCCGAGCAGCTCGTCCCGCGCGCGACGGGCGATTGCGGCCGCACCAGGCCAGGCGGCCAGTGCCAGCAGATCAACGACATGATCACAATGTCGCGCCGCGAGGTGGGCCCTCGGTCCGGGCGGCGGAACGTGGTCGCCGACTTCTCTGTCGGCGATCCACGTCTCGGCTTGGGTGAGCACGTCCCCCTGCAACGAGCACCGCACCACCAGCCCCGCGGGCCAGTAGCGCAGGACCGGCCCAAGGCGAAGGTGCAGCACATCCATTTCCAATCCGTCACGGTCGTCGCCACCTTCGGCCAGCGCAATCCCAGCCGGCGCCATGTCCATCCCACCGTGGTGCATGTGCTGGTGTGCGCTGTGGTCCGTGTGCTCGGGCTTGCCGCGACTGCGGGCGTTGTGCTCGGTGTGCTCGTGCTCGACGTGGTTGCCGTGCTGGTGGTGCTCGTGCTCGCCGTGGTTGCCGTGCTGGTGGTGCTCGTGCTCGCCGTGGTTGGTGGCGTGGTGCTCCTGGTGCTCGTGTTCGCCGTGGTCATTGCCGTTCAGCTCCGGAGATTGCGCCCGCTCGCGCGCGTCCCGGCGGTGCACTTCGACCTCGGCCAACTGCATGGCCGCACGGTGCAGTGCCGATTCGACCGCGCTGGAATCGGGCAACTCGACGCGAACCCGAGGACCTGGCATCTGATCCCAGACCCGGTCGATCGCCTCATTCAGTTCCGGTCCCGGTGTACCGCAGATCGCCAACACGTCAGCGTCCGCGGGGGATTCAGCCACGCACCAACCGCGGACTCGAAGTCGGTGTTCGGTCTGTGCGCGCACCACCCAGAACCCAGGGGCCTCTACAAGGAGCACGTGCGCCCGGCGTGCTGCGCATCGCGCCAGCCGGCGTGTCAGACCCATCGCAGGGCGCCCTCGCGCCACGCCCAGGCCACCGCCACCAGCAGCGCTGCCAGAAACGCAAACATTTCAGTGATGGCGGTCGCGCCCATTTTGATGACGACCAGTGCCCAGGGATACATGAACAACATCTCGACGTCGAAGGCGAGGAACACCAAGGTCGCCAGATACCAGCGAACGTGATATCGCGACAACGCATGCTCTTCAGGTGGCCACCCTGACTGAAAAGGCAGTGTTGTCAGCATGTTCGGGCTGATCGCACTGACGCGATGCAATCCGTAGACACTGACAAGCCCAGCCACGGTAACCGATAGGGTCCACGCCACACCCGCATACATCGCGGCTCCTAGTCTGTTGTGGTCGCCGAATCGGTACCCTTGCGGCCGCTTCTCAAACCCTTGCCGTCGATCCCTTGTCCGTTGGCGGCCTTGGTCCGCGATATGCGTCCCCGGCCGCCGGTCAATGGCCGTCGACATAAGGTACCAGCCCTAGCCGGGGGGAATCTTCAACCGACGAAGGGTACGGGCGCGAACACGTTCGTTGCCCGAGGCCGACAAGACGAAGCTGCTTGTGCCGCTTCAGTTTCATCGGCGCCGCGGCCGTGGCACGATCGACTCAAATGCACGAATCAAGAGACTGCCCCGCGACGTGCGATGAGGATCTGCTGTCCTGCTTAGGGCCGGGCTTTCCGCCGCTGTCGGGCAGCGATCCCGGCCGCGTTGCCAGGATCCGCGACGAGGTGGCGCATGGTTTTGCGGCCCTGGCGGACGTCACCCATGCCGTGTCATTCTTTGGTTCCGCGCGGACGCCGCCGGATCACCCGCACTACAAGATGGCGCGAAAGATGGCCGCGCGCCTGGGCGGTTTGGGATTCGACATCATCACCGGCGGTGGGCCGGGGATCATGGAGGCCGCGAATCGGGGCGCCCGCGACGCCGGCGTGCGGTCGATAGGCCTGGTCATCGAGTTGCCCTATGAGCAGCAGCCCAATCCGTTCATCGACCTCTCCCTTCAGTTCAATTACTTCTTCGTGCGCAAGCTGATGTTCGTCCGCTACGCCTCGGCGTTCGTGGTCCTTCCGGGCGGCTTTGGAACGCTCGACGAACTTTTCGAGGCCCTGACGCTCATACAGACTCAGAAGATACGCAACTTCCCCGTCGTGCTTGCGGGTTCGGACCACTGGACCGGGTTGGAGCGGTGGATTCGTGATCGGCTGCTCGAGACGGGACTGGTATCGGGAGCAGACGTCGACCTGCTCGTGATCGCCGACGATCCGGACGAGATCGGCGAGCTCGTCAAGCGATGGCGCCGCCGACAGTTGGAGACCTACCGTCCATCGCGGTGAGGCGATGTCGAAACGCGCACGATCTGAGTCGTGGCCATTCGTCGGGCCTGTGCGACGTCGGGTCCTTAAAGGCCTAACGACCGAAGGCCCAGGACGAGATGTCAGACATCCGCACGCGGAGCTGATCGTGTGAATAGACTTCCTCGCCACTGCGGCGGTAGGTAACTCGCGACAGGTGCATGTACTCGTGGAGGTCGCCCCCGTTGGGGCAGTTCGGACAGTTGCCATCGGTGGAGGTCTGTCGGCTGTGGTCCCCACCGACCGTTTGAAGGTAGCCAAGGACCTTCTGGTCGAAATGCCAGCAGGGCTCGATGATACCGGTCACAGTTCCCCCTGGCAGGTGCAGCGTCACATTGACGTCTGCGCCGGGCGTGTGCGGATTGGACTCGATTGCGTTGATGATCAGGTGCAGTGAGCGGTCGATCGTCCCTGGCGCGAATGGTGTCGTGGCCGCGGTCACGGTGTCGGCTTGGTCTTTTGCCATCTGCTGTCCCTTCGTCGCCGCATCGATGGTGGGGCATGTGGGCGGGTAAACCGGGTACAGGCTAGTTCTACCGCATGCCGCACCCACGACACCGCGATTGCGGGGAGGAAATCGGGGTGCACCTCTTCATCCGGCGCCTTGATTACCCTAGGGGGGTATGGTAGACAGGAATCATCCGGCGCTTGGCAGCAGATTGGAGAGCGGCATGAGTACCTTGACCGTGATTGTTTCTGGGATGACCTGTGGGCACTGCGCTTCCTCTGTTCGTGAGGAAGTTGGCAGCATTCCTGATGTCACGGCAGTGGACGTGGAGCTTGGCAGCGGCAGGGTGACCATTGACAGCGATGGCGTGGTCGAGCTGGATGCGGTCAAGGCCGCGGTGGAAGAGGCCGGCTACCAGTTGGTTCGCTAAGACGACCTGTCGCGATTGGACTGAAGGAAACAGAGCATGGATTCCGCCACGGAAACCGCCCGGCATCTTGAGCTGCGGATCGGTGGGATGACGTGTGCTTCGTGCGCCGCCCGAATTGAGAAGAAGCTCAACAAGATCGACGGCGTCAGCGCCTCGGTCAACTATGCCACCGAGAGGGCCAGCGTTGACTACGTTGGCAACGTCGCACCCGATCAGCTGGTGATGACGGTGGAGCAGGCGGGCTATACCGCCCAACCGCCCAGCCAGGGTTCACCGGCCACGAACGACGAGTCTGCCGTGCCGGGCGCAGCGACCGATCCGGCGGCGGCGATCAGGCAACGACTACTGGTTTCACTGGTGTTGACCGTGCCGGTGCTTGCGATGGCCATGGTGCCCGCCCTGCAGTTCGCCAATTGGCAGTGGCTCTCGTTGACGCTGGCCGCGCCGGTGGTGGTGTGGGGTGGGCTTCCATTTCATAGGGCCGCGTGGGTGAACCTGCGGCACCACACCGCCACCATGGACACGCTGATCTCGATGGGGACGATCGCCGCATTGGGTTGGTCGGTGTATGCGTTGTTCTGGGGCACCGCCGGGATGGCGGGCATGAGGCACCAATTCGAGCTGACAATCTCCCGTACCGATGGCACCAGCAACATTTATCTGGAGGCGGCCGCAGGCGTCACCACCTTCATTCTCGCCGGCCGGTTCTTTGAGGTCCGGTCCAAGCGGCGGGCCGGTGCGGCGCTGCGGGCGCTGCTCGAACTCGGCGCCAGGGTGGTCGCGGTGCGCAAAGACGGTGTCGAGCACCGCATTCCGATTGAGCAACTCGCCATCGGTGACGAATTCGTGGTACGCCCTGGCGAGAAGGTGGCTACCGATGGCCTGGTTATCGAGGGCTCCTCGGCGGTGGATGCCTCTATGCTCACTGGTGAGTCGGTGCCGGTTGAAGTCGGCCCCGGAGATCAGGTAGTGGGCGCCACCGTCAATGTTGGCGGGCGAATCGTGGTGCGCGCCAACCGGATCGGGTCGGATACCCAGTTGGCGCAAATGGCGCGGCTGGTCGAAGAGGCGCAATCGGGCAAAGCGCAGGCGCAGCGGTTGGCCGATCGGATCTCGGGAATTTTCGTGCCGATCGTGATCGCGCTGTCATTGGCGACACTCGGGTTCTGGATCGCGGCAACCGGATCGGTTGCCGCCGCTTTCACTGCGGCGGTGGCGGTGCTGATCATCGCGTGCCCGTGTGCCCTGGGTCTTGCCACACCGACCGCCTTGATGGTCGGCACCGGCCGTGGGGCACAACTCGGGATCTTGATCAAGGGACCCGAAGTGCTGGAGTCCACGCGGCGAATCGACACCATCGTGCTCGACAAGACCGGCACCGTCACCACCGGCAACATGGCCCTGCTGGATGTCATCGCTGCACCCGATGAGCAGCCCGCCGAGGTGCTGCGGTTGGCGGGCGCGCTGGAGGACTCCTCCGAGCACCCGATCGGCCGCGCGATCGCGAAGGCAGCTCGTGACAAAGTCGGTCAGCTGCCCCCCGTCGAGGGTTTCGCCAACCGGGAAGGGTTGGGCGTGCAGGGCATCGTCGACGGTCACGCCATGACAGTGGGCCGGCAACTGCTGGCGGATCGCTGCCAGCAGCTACCGGACAGCCTCACCGGGTCGCTGGGTCAGGCCGAGTCCGAAGGCAAGACCGCGGTCGTGGTCAGCTGGGATGACACGGCCAGGGGAATCCTGGTGGTCGCCGATGCGGTGAAGCCGACGTCGGTCGAGGCCGTCGAGCGGCTGCGTGCGCTGGGATTGACCCCGATCATGCTGACGGGCGACAACGCAGCCGCAGCCCGTGCCGTCGCTGGGCAGGTGGGCATCGACCAGGTCATCGCCGACGTGCTGCCCCGAGACAAGGTGGAGGTGGTGCGACGGTTGCAGGCCCAGGGCAAGGTGGTGGCCATGGTCGGTGACGGTGTCAACGACGCCGCGGCCCTGGCGCAGGCCGATCTGGGGCTTGCGATGGGGACCGGTACCGACGTCGCGATCGAGGCCAGCGATCTGACACTGGTTCGCGGTGATCTGCGCGCGGTGCCCGCCGCCATTGAGCTCTCGCGTAAGACGTTGGCGACGATCAAGGGCAACCTGTTCTGGGCGTTCGCCTACAACATCGCCGCACTGCCGCTGGCAGCCGCGGGCCTGCTCAACCCCATGTTGGCGGGTGCGGCGATGGCGTTCTCCTCAGTATTCGTGCTCACCAACAGCCTCCGGCTGCGCACCTTCAAACCGCACGCATAGCCAAAGCTGCCACCGAGCGGGAGCCCCCCGATATGAGCGCACGGTATCTCGGATCGCTCCGGTGTCCCCGCTGTGGCGAAGAGGCGCCGGAAGATCGAGCCTCCTTCGGGTGTCCGCGATGCGCACGCGAAGGTATCGGGGTGAATCTAACCCCCGTCTACGCGATCAATCCGGGCCCTCTGCCATGGAAGGCATCCCAGTCAGGAATCTTCGGATACCGCGAGTTGCTGCCGCTGGCGCCAGAGGACGCTCCGGTGACCTTGGGCGAAGGTCAGACGCCCGTCATTCCGTTGAATCGGCTGGGGCCTCGGCTTGGCCTAAATAGGCTCATGCTCAAAGACGAATCTCGAAATCCGACGTGGTCGTTCAAGGACAGGCTGGCGGCGGCGGCCGTCACAAAGGCGGCGGCGTCGGCAGCATCGACGGTCATCGTCTCATCGACGGGAAACCACGGCGCGGCAGTGGCCGCCTACGCAGCCGCGGCAGGGCTTCGGTGCGTGGTCCTCACATTGTCATCGATACCGCGCGAGATGAGCATTCTCATTCGAGGCTACGGCGCCTGCCTCGTCGCGTACGAGAAAGGCCCGGACCGGTGGTCGGTACTGCGTCAAGCGGTCGAGGCGTTCGGTTGGACTGCGATATCCGGGGCAGTGACTCCGCCGATCGGTTCCAACCCGTTCGGGGTCGAGGGATACAAGACGATCGCCTACGAGCTGTGGGGACAACTCGGGGAAGCGCCCGACGTGGTCGTCGTCCCGACCGCCTACGGGGACGCGTTATCCGGAATCCGCCGGGGTTTTGCCGACCTGATCGGTCTCGGCCTGACAACCCGCATGCCCAGGCTGGTCGCGGTCGATCCGTTTGGCGCCTACGCGCAGGGGCTCCAAGCCCCACCGGGACGTCAGCCGACGGTGCCCACTCGGCAGTCACTCGCGTTCTCGGTCGCTGCGCGGGTGGCCACCTATCAAGGCGTGGAGGCGATCCGGGCCACCAACGGTACCGCCGTGGCAGAACCAAGCGATGACGCGATTGTCCGTATGCAGCTCGAGTTGGCGTCCGGCGAGGGCATCTACGCAGAGGGCGCCTCCGTGTTGGCGGTACTTGCCGCTCGGCAGCTCGCTTCTCGACGTTGGATCGATGCTGACGAGAGCGTCGTCTTGCTGTCGACGTCGACCGGACTGAAAGATCCGGGCTCCACGGCCGGCCACCTGCCCGAATTGCCGGTCCTGGCGCCGACCTTGACAGCCCTTGAGGCGGCGCTACCGGCCGGCATGTGCCCGTGACGCGCCGATCCGCACGGCCGCGTCGGCGCGGTTACGGGGCCTCCGGTTGGGAATTATCACGGTGCCACAACCGGTCAGGCCCCTTTGGAGCCGCGCCGATGTTTGGCGGGCCACTTTCCGGGTAGCGCCTGGGTATGAAGCCAGAGATGGCGACTGCCGCGGTTACCGTTGCAACACAGCGACCTTGGGCGCGGGGTGACTAGGTTGGCGCGGTCAACGCTGAGGCAAAACCTGCACCGTCCCCAACTGATGCGTGTTGCTCTGGGCCCCATGCCAACCCCGTGTGCGACCCGAACTGGGATGGCAATTGGCGCCACGACTCTTTCAACCCCGTTGCAGGCCTTGGTTGTACCGGTTCCGGCGGCGGCGGAGGCTGAAGACACTTTCGCCCTCACCGTCGAGCACCGACCCACGAGCCCGTACCAACGTTCAGACGTCTGCGAAGGCGGCGGTCAGATCGTGCGGCCGTTCGGCCGTGATGTAGCACAGTCGCGAGACGCGACCGGTTGCCATGGTGGTAAAGCCCGCCTCGGCCATCATCGCGCGAAGTCTGTCGAAGATGTCGTGCATCTCCGCTCGACCGTGCGCCGCGCTGACAACGCGCTCGAGAAGTCGAATCCGCGGCGGACAGACATCAGCGATGCACGCCCGTCCGCCCGGCCGCAACACCCGAAGCGCCTCGCGTATCGCCACGAGACGATGGTCAGGCGCAATGTGATGGAAGGTCAGACTTGACGCAACGACGTCGAAGGACGCATCGGCGAAGGGCAGATTCTGAGCTTGCGCTGGATAAAACGTGCAGTGCGGCGGGGAATGTGCCGCGGCATAGGCTAGGGACGGCAGTGACGGATCGATTCCCACCACCACTCCCGAAGGACCCACCACTGGGGCGATTCGGCGAGCAAAATATCCTGTGCCGCAACCAAGTTCGAGTACTCTTTGACCCGGCCGCGCGCCGGACGATACGACGAGACGGTCCCAAATACGGGCGCGCTGGCCGAAATACCAGACCTCTGACAACGCCTCGTAGGCCCTTGGCGAAATACCCTCGGAACGGGGACCGCGCCGACGCGCAGTTTCGGTACCTGATTGCATTGAAACCTCCTTCGCCGCGGGGGCCGCCTGCCCGTGCCTGCTACCGTGTACCCGTATAGGTATGTTGAAAACGACTCTGCTCTCTTGATTATCGAAAGGAAGTCATCCTGATGGTGCAACGATCGATGACCGCCTCCGCAGCTACAGCTGCGGTCGTGGGGCTACTGACCCTCACCGCATGCGGCAGCTCCGGCAACCAGGCCGGATCCAGTGCCACGACGGCCGGGTCGTCGAGTGTCTCGAGTTCGCCAGCGGGTTCGCAGGCGCACAACGATCAAGACGTCATGTTCGCCCAGCACATGATTGCCCACCATCAGCAAGCGATCCAGATGAGCGACATCATTCTCGGAAAGCAGGGTATCGATCCTCGCGTGATCGACCTGGCCAACCAGATCAAGTCGGCGCAGGGGCCAGAAATTCAGCAGCTGCAAACGTGGCTCAACCAGTGGGGACAGCCGACGACCCCGGGTGGCATGTCCCCCTCGTCGTCGATGCCCGGGATGCCCGGGATGCCGAGTCAGAGCGGGATGCCCGGAATGCCGAGCCACAGCGGCATGCCCGGCATGCCGAGCCACAGCGGAACGCCCGGCATGCCCGGGATGCCGAGTCAAAGCGGAACGCCCGGCATGCCCGGGATGGGTGGGACGGACGGAATGATGTCCGAGCAAGACATGCAAGCCCTGCGAGACGCGCAAGGTGTCGCCGCCAGCAAGTTGTTCCTCAACCAGATGATCCAGCATCATCAGGGCGCAATCAGCATGGCGCAGCACGAAATCAAGTCCGGTCAGTATTCTGCTGCTACTGCGATGGCGCAGTCGATCGTCGACACCCAGCAGAAGGAGATCACGACAATGCAGGCGATTCTGGGCTCGCTGTAGCGAGCGTTGTTGTGATTGCGGCGTTTACTCACTTCGTGGCGCCGGCTCAAGGATTCGCCAAAAGCAGTTTCCACTGGACCGGTTCGCACTGGACCGGCCAACTTCGGCCATGCAGCGGATAGCGGAAACCCTGCCGGCTATCCCGCTGCCAGCTGCACCAGTCTGCCGTTGCCGTTGTCGGCGACGAACACCTTCTTGCGGGAGGCGTCGACCGCCACGCCCACGGGATGGCCGCCGGTGAACGGCAGCGTTGTCGGGGCGCTCGATCCGGTGTCCAGCTTGGCCACCTTGCCGGTCTCGTGGTCGGTGACGTAGACGGCGCCGGCGGTGTCTACCGCGATACCCGAGGGCACGGCAAGTCCGGTGAAGGGCAACTCCGTCGGAGTGCTCGACCCGGGGTTGAGCTTCAGCACCCTGTCATTGTCCGAGTCGGTGACATAAACGCTGCCCGAAAGGTCTACGGCGACACCATCTGGATGGTTTAGGCCGGTGAACGGCAGATCAGCCTGAGTGTTGGATTTGGCATCAAGCTTCACCACTCGGTTGTTGCCGCGGTCTGCGACATAGATATTGCCGGTAGCATCGACCCCCACGCCCTGCGGGTACGCGAGGCCGGTAAAAGGCATCACGGTTTGGGTGTTGGATCCGGCTGCCAGCTTGACCACCCTGTTATTGAAGTCGGCGACGTACACGGTGCCGTTGGCGTCTACTGCCAGCCCCTGCGGTTGGTAGAGGCCGGTGAACGGCAGTACCGTCGGGGTGGACGACCCGTCAGCCAACTTCACGACGCGCCCGTACATGCCTTGGCTGGTGACATACACGCTGCCGGTATTGTCCAGGGCGACCCCGCCCGGCGAAAAGGGAAAGCCGAGCCCGGTCATCGGCACTATTGTCTGTCCGGGCGCCGATGCCGCCGGTTGCGGTTTCGGCTTGAGTAGATGTCCGACGACGACGATGACGCCGATGATCACCACTAGTGCGGTGGCGCCGATGGGGACCCACATGCGTTTGCGTCGAGGCTTCGCCCGTGCCCCAGATGTGGGGGCCGGGTCCGGTGGGCCGGTAGGGCTGACGAAGGGTGGGACGTTCGGGCGGCTGCGCCAGCTGGAGGTGTCGGCGGGTGACGGTGTCCACCCGCTCTGGGTCGCGGGCGAACTTGACATCGCTGACCAGGGCCTGGCCTGTGTGACAGAGTCGGCGGCGGCTGGGCCGGCACCGGTCGATGAGATCGTTCGCTCGCCGCGCTGCGCAATCGCGGCCGCCTGGTTCTGCTCGGCTGTGGTCAGTGCGGCGTGGGCGGCGGCGGCCAGTTCACCGGCGCTGCGGAAGCGTTCCTCGGGGTTCTTGGCCATTCCTGTGGCGATCACCTGGTCGAGACCCGGCGGAACTAAGCCGGGCCGCAGTTGGCTGGGCCGCGGAGCGGGCTCCATCAGATGCGCGCCGATCACCCTCTCGATGCTGCTGCCGGGGTAAGGAGGTGACCCGGTCAAGCACTCGGCCAACACACATGCCAGCGAATAGATGTCGGCCCGGAAGTCAACTCTGTCGCCGGCGAATCGCTCCGGGGCCATGTAGTTATAAGTTCCCAGCGCCATTCCGGTGTGGGTCAGCCCCGGATCGGTTGCGGCACGGGCAATGCCGAAGTCGACCAGGTAGGCGAAGTCGTCGACGCCGATAATGATGTTTTCCGGTTTGACGTCGCGGTGGGTAACCCCGCTGGCGTGTGCGGCGTCCAGCGCGGCGGCGACCTGCCGCACGATGGCCACTGCTCGCGCCGGTGTCAGCGGACCATAGGCCGTCAACATGCGGCGCAAAGAAATACCGTCTATCAGCCGCATGTCCAGGTACAGCTGCCCGTCGATCTCGCCGTAATCGTGGATCGGCACCACATGCGGTTCGGTCAGCCGTCCCGCGGCGTCCGCCTCGCGCTGCATCCGCTCGCGAAACACCGGGTCGGCAGAGAATTGCTCCGAGATCAACTTCAGCGCCACCACTCGGTGTTTGCGGGTGTCCTCGGCCTCGTAGACCTCGCCCATTCCGCCACGACCCAGTAGCCGCATCAGCCGATACGGCCCGACAAGCGAGCCTGCCCTCGGCCCGGACTCACTGACGCCTGCCATCAAACTCCTTCATGTTGATCAAGAGATAGCGTTGACCGCTGTCGCCAGCCTCGCCTGGAGCCAGTTCGGCGGTGTGATGGATCCATACTGCGCCAAGCCGTCTTGCCCCGGACCTATAATCGCCTGCATAAACGCCCTGACGGCTCTGCCCGTGGCGGACTCCGGATACTTCGAACAGACGATTTCATACGTTGGCTCTACAATCGGGTACGCGCCGGGCTGCGTCGGCTTGGCGAACGATGACGTATCCAACACCAAATCATTGCCCTGACCCACAACTCTGGCTCCCGCGATCGTCTTGGCGACTGTCTCGGGTGTGATAGACACGGGATCTGAACCTGCTGAGGTGATGATCTGGGCGATGTTCAGTTGTTTGCCCAGCGCGAATGACCAGGCAGTGTAGGTGATCGATCCGTCGGTAGTCTGCAGGGCCGCCGTCACCCCATTGTCTCCGTCGGCGCCGGTACCGACGCCCCCTTCAAACGTCTCGCCGTCGCCTCTGCCCCAGGCGCCGTCGGATGCGGCATTGAGGTATTGCTGGAAGTTGGCCGAGTTACCGGAGTCGTCATTGCGGAAAATGACCCGGATGGGCGACGAGGGCAGGCTGGTGCCTGCGTTGAGCGCCCTGACCGCCGGGTCGTCCCACCTGGTGACGGTGCCGTTGAAAATCTTGGCCAGTGTGAGTGCGTCCAGCTTCAGCGAACTCACCCCGTTGATGTGATAAGTGACCGCGATCGGCTGAAACAATGCCGGCAGCTGCCAGGCGGGGGACGCGCACCGTGCCGCCGCCTTGTTGGTTTCGCCTTTGGCCGGGTCCAACGGCACACCGGACCCGGCCAGATCCGTTTCGCCCTTGATGAACTGCTCGACGCCGGCGCCCGAGCCGTTAGCCTCGTAGTCCAGCGTGTAACCAGGGCACGCGTGGGCGTAGGCATTGACGAATTGTTGTATCGCGTTCGCTTGTGCGGTCGCGCCGCTGGCGTTGAGTTCCGGTTTCCCACCACAGTCGACTTTCGCCGACGGCCCCGCGGAGGGAGCGGAGGTACTGTTGCTGCCACCGCATCCCGATATTAACAGCGCGCCAACAAGCAGCAGGCCCATCACGTCGGTTCGACAAAATGTCACAGAACTCCTCTGACGGGATAAAGGGACCACCACATATACTTTGCCATCCCCCCGGGGGAAGCGGTCGCCGTCGACTGATTTGACTTATGGCTCATCAAGATCCACCTTGGAGCAGTTACCGATACAGCAACGTTGGACGCCACTCAGGACTGACGGAGCTGACCATCCGAGGCTACCGACGCACCGCTGAACAGGCCGGGACCTGACGGCTGCGAATATGCCTAAGGAAGCACACTTCCACCTGTTGAAAATGATTGTCAGGTTCACTAAGCTCCGAAGCCAGTCGGGCGAAGGAGTGTGCACATTGGCCACGATGTGGATGGCGTCACCACCCGAGGTCCACTCAACCCTGCTCAGCGCTGGCTCCGGGGCAGGCTCATTGCTGTCTGCCGCCACGGCATGGTCGTCGCTGAGTGCCGAGTACGCGGACGTTGCTGACGAACTCATGGCTTTGCTCGTTGCGGTGCAAGCGGGAGTTTGGGAAGGTCCGAGCGTCGAGCAGTATGTGGCCGCCCACATCCCTTACCTGGCGTGGCTGACGCGCGCAGGCACAACCGCCGCGCGGGCCGCGGCGCAGCAGGAAATTGTAGCCGCCGCATACGAAGCAGCGCTGGCAGCGATGCCGACGCTCCCAGAACTAGCCGCCAACCACGTCATTCACGGAACGCTGGTTGCCACAAACTTCTTCGGGATGAATACCATCCCGATCGCGCTCAATGAAGCCGACTACGTCCGAATGTGGATCCAGGCGGCCAGCACCATGGCTACCTACCAAACCGTCTCGGATGCGGCCCTGGCGTCCACTTCGCCAACCGGAACAGCCCCGGAGATAGTCCAGGAGACACAGTCCAGCGCGGGCACCGGTGTGGAGACGCACGCCGGCGAACCCACCGTGATCGACTACGTCGTTGCCGATTTCTTACGTAACATCTCCGGCGGTCGGGTGGATTGGAATGTCACCGAAGGCACCCTCAACGGACTTCCTTTCGAGGACTACACCAATGCCGCTGACCCATACTGGTGGGTGGCCCGTGCCATCGAATTCCCGAAAGATTTTGAAACGTTTATCCAAGAACTGCTTACAAATCCGCAAGAGGCGTTTCAGTCTTATTCCTATCTCATTTTCGTCGACTACCCAGAGCACATACCGCAACTCTTCCAAGCCTTGATTCAGTCACCGCAGTTGCTTGCTTTCGCGTTCGGTGCCGCCGCCTCGAATGTGGGGGCGGCCATCGGCTTAGCAGGACTGTCGGGCCTCGCCGCTGTCCAGCCACCGGCGGTCCCCGCCGTCGTGGCGCTGCCCGGGTCACCGCCAGCGTCGGTATCACCCGCGGTCGGGATGGCACCGGTAGCGTCAGTCGCTCCCACTGCTCCGGCTCCGGCCCCCACTCCTGCGCCTGCTACCAGCTCCATTGCCAGCGCAGGCCCCACACCGCCTCCAGCTTCGGCAATTACGGGACCAGGCTTTCCGTTTCTGGTCGGTGGTGGCCCCGGCATCGGGCACGGATCGGGCATGAGGACCAGTGCCAGCGCTGCCGCGAAGAAGAAGGCGCCGGAGCCCGATGTCGCTGCGGCTGCAGCCGGGGCGGCTGCGCGTTCGCGGACACGTCGACGTCGGCGTGCGGGGCTGCACGACCACAACGATGAGTTCATGAACATGAACGTCGACGTCGAACCGGACTGGGGCGCGCCAGCGGGTGGGGAATCGACGCCGTCAGCCGTGTTTTCCGAACAAGGCGCCGGAACTTTGGGATTTGCCGGCACAGCGAGCAGGGAAGCGGCTATTGCGGCGGGAGGCATGGCCAGGCTGGAGGAAGACGAGTTCGGTAGCGGGCCGAAACTGCCGATGATTCCGGGCACTTGGCGCGGGGACGAGGCCGGTGCCAGCTGAGTGCTGACGGGCCGTCGACCCGTTCGCAGATCCTTTTGCCTCCCGTGCCCAGGTGCGGACTGACATGCTCGAGCGGACGAGCGCCCCAAGCGATTTGGCGAACCCCGCCGCAGCTCGGCAGGAGTCACCGGCTGATTGTGTTCTTCGGCTCTGCTGCGCTCCGCGCGTGTCCGGGCAGCGGGGGCGGAGGTTGGTGTGCTGTTGTCAACCGCTCGCGACACCTGCAGTGATGCAATGCGTTGGCCGCCGCGAAAGCGAGGCACGCGACCGCGGCCGGGGTGAGCGCCCGGTCGCCGATGCGACCGCCCACCACCACTCCGGCGACGGCGCCGCCGACGAACAGCAGCACCGTTGTGTTGAGGATCGCTGCTTTCCAATAATCCAATCCGTGGCGGCGACTAAGGGCTACGAGAAGCCCTAAGTCAGTGGTGGTGCCGGTGAAGTGCGTTGTGCGGATGGGCATTTCAGGAAGCCCAGAAATCATCCCATTCTGCAGGCCGCACGCCGCGGCAGCCAGCGGCGCCCGGATCAACGGGTGTTCGATACTAGCAGTGGCAATCAGTAGCGCTGCCTCGCCGATCAGGACCGCGGCGTGGCGAGGGCCTGTATGACAGTGCGTGGGAGCCAACAGCACGCCGGAAACCATGACGCCCCCGAGAAATCGACCACGATCGCCGCGATCATGGTTACCGGATGCAGCAATGGGTTGGTGGTGTGCTGGCCGATCTTTGTCGTTAACGCTGTGAGTTTCCGTAGCGTTGCTGGTCTGGGTGTATCCGGTAGCAATGCTGCGTTTGGCAGCGAAACCGGCGGGCGTGATCGTGTGAAGTGCGCAGGCCGTGTTCGCAGAACGGTGTGGACAGCCCGCAGTTGACGTCGCTGACGCCAGCCCATCTCGTGTTAAAGCAGCAACGGGACAGCGATATCCACCGCCAGTGCCTCAGCCGCAAAATTCGCACCCCCAACACGAGTAAATGCGCTGTACCTGAACCTATTTCAGACGCGCCACGCAGAGCCGCAGAAATTGTTCACTCTGTGATGGTACGGCCCTCGACAGCAGCCGCGCTAGACTGACTCCAATCGTCTTCCATTATTCCGCGTGTGGGCGGCAATGACGACCAGCGGTGTCCACCACGAGAGGGAACTTAGATTGCCGACGCAAGCCGCCACCCGGGTCCATCTGGGTGAGCGAGTCACTCGCGCACGTCTGCTTGGTCAGGGGCCTACGGTCCTCCTTGAAGCCGGTGGGGCAGGTGAAGGAACGACGGACTCCTTCGGCGGCGTGTTGGAACAGTGGGTCGCGTCCTTTGCCACTGTCGTAACCTACGACCGTCTTGGTAGTGGTGACGCGGATGGTCCACCTCGGCGCAGCGTGGCCGAAATGGCTGATGACCTTGACTCCGTAATCCATCAAGTGCGTTGCGCTGCGCCGGTAGTGATCGTGGGGTGGTCGTCGGGTGGATTGGTCGCGCAGATGTTCGCTTTACGACATCCACAAGAAGTAGCCGGGTTGGTCTTGCTTGATCCCTCTGCGCCGGTAACCGAATCACGACTTGTCGAGTTGGTAGGGATGACCCTGGCTGCCGCAGGACTTTTCCTCCTCGGGATCGCCCAGCTGCTGAGGGTTCCCAGGACCAGCTTGGGCCGGCGCGTGTTGCGGCGGATGGCGCCGAAGGATATCTCGAAGCCGAGATTGGGCTGGTTCTACCGTTATGTCGATAATCATCCTTGGGCGGCATTGCAGACGGCACGGCTTGTGCCGCGTCATACGAGCTATTTGCGCGAAGTGAAGCGAGAACTCGAACGCGCATCACTGCCGGATGTGCCGGTGCGGGTGATTGTGCCGCGGTCGCGAACCCGGTGGCGCGCTACGTATGCCAAGATGGATGCGTCCAATCGTGCACTGGTCAAGCGTTTTCCCAGAGGCGAACTTGTGTTCGCTGACGGAACGAGCCACTCGTGGCTGCCTGTCGAACGGCCCGATGTAGTTGTCGCGGCCATCCGTGATGTGCTGAGCGTTGCCTAGCTTCGGATTGTCAAGGGCGGTATCCGCGGCTCGACGCTGAGCCTTAGCTGCGCGCCGAGTCGACAATCTTCCTGCCGCGCAGCTTGTTCAAGGCGTCGCTTTCTGCGGTGGCACGCGTGGGTCCGGCCCCGCCGGGGAATCTCGCGCCGTCAGAAGCGACCGCGCCGCACAAGTACATTGAAGGGCAATACCTTTGATGCAGTATGGGCTGCGGCGTGGGTGGACGATAACCGCCCCGGGACTGCTCTGCGCGACCATGATAGCGGCCATGCTGATGCATGTACTCACCGTGCGTTGTCGCACAAAGCGCTTCGTCGGAACCGCGACCTCCTCCACCCACGCAATACTGGCAGAGGTATGCCGTGTGGGGGGTAACGAAGGCCTCTATGCGAGTCGCCGCAATAGTTTTCGTCGAGGCTGCCCGGGATTGCGCCCTGCGGTCTTCTCTTGATCAGCGGTACCTCAATTTCCGTCCGTCTGTGCGATGTATCAGCATGGCGGGCACATATCCGGTGGCGTAGGGACACCAAGGGCCCTTCATTTGTAGTGGGTGGGCCGGCCAGCTGGAAGTGGCACGGAGGTCTCAAGACGGCGCCGTCGAGGTGCCGTTGACGGCTGTAGCGGAGTTTGCCGCAACGGTGTTCATGCCGCTGCCCTCCAAGGGCTGAAGCGCTCGAGGCAGCACCATAGGAACCGTACCCCCCAAACAGTATCCGGCCCCCGGGCATTACAAATTGTGCGCGGAGGTCAAAGTTCGATCAGCGCGGCAGCGAACAAAATCGCCATTCCGGTGGCCATCATGGCTTCGGTGATGTCTCCCAGTAGCGGAGGTTGGATCGTCCTGCGTCTGCGCTCGCGGAGGTATGCCACAACCCAAGATGCTGCTGCGATGGTGAAGATAACGACTCCAAGCCAGTTCATCGTGGTCACCCAGGTGGGCGGTTGGGTGGTTGCCGTGTGGTCCATCGCGGCCATGTTCATTTCGGGCATCGGGGCAGGCGGTTGACTGAGCGAAGCCGTAAGCGAGCCCAGGCTATTCATGCTGAGATACATCCATGCAGTTGCCAGCATCATCAGGCTGTGGTAACCCGCTGACGCCCGGGCGGCCGGCGAACGGGCGGTGATCAACGCGATCGCCACGAACCAGACCGCCGCCAACAGGAAGAAGGCCGCGGGCGCGGAGGCCGGCAGCCGCGCGCCCCACGGCCATGCCATCACAGCCATACCTGTTGCCATCAAGAAATGCAGACTGCGGCTGACAACCACCGTCGCGGGCCGGCGTCGCGTGAGGATCGGCACGCCGCATCCCAGGGCGCCGAGTGCAAACAGTCCGGTGACGACCCAACGCACTAGTAGGTCGTGGATCATGCCGGCGGGGGCCGCTCAGGTCGAAAACGATCGGGTCCATGCACTCCGAGAGTGGCGGGCGTTATTGTCATGTACCGCGGCCGAAGCGCCGGAGCCGTAGCGAGTTGGTCACCACGCTGACCGAGGAAAGCCCCATCGCCGCACCGGCAACCACTGGGTTCAACAGGCCGAATGCAGCCAGGGGTATCGCGGCGGTGTTGTAGCCGAAGGCCCAGCCCAGGTTTTGGTGGATCGTGCGCAGAGTCTGGCGGGACAGCTGGATCGAGCGCACGACACCGTCGAGGCGGTCCGACATCAACGTGATGTCTGAGGCTTCAATCGCCACATCGGTACCGGTACCGATCGCGATGCCCAAATCGGCTTGCACCAGCGCGGGGGCATCGTTGACGCCGTCGCCGACCATGGCCACCAGCCGCCCCTCGCCTTGCAGGCGGCGGACCTCAGACATCGAGGTCGCGCTCGCGGGCGCCGGCGACGATAGCCGCGCCGATGGGATGCTCGGAGCCGGCCTCGACCGCAGCGGCCAGCCGCACGTGCAGCGGCTGGCTGACCGAGTCAACCATCCGAGTGACTCCGGCCGACGGCCCGTGCGCCCTGGGCCTCGCGACCCCGACGGCGATGCCGGTGATGCCACAGTTGCGCGGGTATCGCAGCCGACGTGTGGTGCCAGAGCGCATTCCGCCGTCGGCCGCCTCTGCGGGAGTTGCTACCACATTGCCGGCGACGTCGTTTGTTGCCGCGCCGATCCAAAGTGTCCAGCAGCGGATGCCAATCAGGGTCGCCAGGAGACCCGGGCTCGTTCAATCACGGCCGGGAGCCAGCGACGACATCGACTGTTCTTGGACAACCATGACTGTGAGGAGTGAAGTAAATGTCTTTCGTAATCACACAGCCTGAAGCGTTGACCTTCGCGGCGAGCAAGCTGGAGGGTCTCGGTTCTTCGATGGCTGCGCAGGGCGCGGCAGCAGCAGCCGCAACCACTGATGTGATTCCTGCAGCCGCCGATCCGATATCAGCGCTGCAGGCCGAAGTATTTTCTGCCTACGGCACCCGGTACCAAGCGATCGCCGCCCAAGCCCAGGCAATCCAAGAGCTGCTGGTGAGCACCCTGGGCAGCAGCGCGGGTGCGTACGGCACAACAGAAGCCGCCAACGCGGCCGCCGCCTCGTCCGACTCTGAATTTTCCAGTGATGATGGTTATCGGATGCCGGCCCGAGGATCTGACCCCGAAATTTCCTGGCCGATCGAGTGCCTTTCGTGAGGACCTGTCGAGGGGTGTCGTCCGTCGCGTAATTCCCCAGGGGTTGCCGTCACGTAATTCCCCAGGTGTGGGCCTCGGTGTAGGTCTTACCGGCTCGCGGGGGCGGTGTCTAGTTGGCGGGTCGGCCGGGTCGTTTCCGGGGCCGGTAGCTGGGTCCGTCCATGAGGATTTGGTGGCTGGTGTTGATCAGTCGATCGAGCAGTGATTCGGCTACGACGGGGTTCGGGAACAGTGGATACCAGTCCTTGGGGGCACGGTTGCTGGTCAGGATCACGGGTTTGCTGGCGATGGCCCGATCGGAGACCAGATCGTAGAGGTCGTCGGATTGGGTGGTGGTGTGTTCGCGCATGGCGAAGTCATCGATGATGAGTACCAGTGGGCGGGTGTATTCGCGCATGCGTTGACCGATGGTGCGGTCGGCGTGGCCGCCGGCCAGGTCGGCGAGCATGCGGGCGCATTTGACGAAGCGGATGTCGCCTCCGCGGCGGGCGACGTGATGGCCGAGTGCTTGTGCGACATGGGTTTTGCCTACTCCGGGTGTTATCGAGGGTTCGAGCGCAGAATAGCCGTGTTCGCCCTGTTCAGGACGTTGTTGCGATTGATGCGACGTTGGGCGAGGGGTGGATTCCGCGGCGGGCCAGTTCGCGTCGTAGGTCGAGGTTCTCGCCGTGTGCTCGTTCGAGGGCGTCGCGGAGGGCTTGCAGTTGCTGGCGGTGCTGTTTCTTGAGTTCGGCGATCTGGCGGGTCAGGGTGATGACGAGGGTGCTGTTGGTGTTGACGGGCTGGTCGGCAGATGCTTTGCGGCGGGTGCCGCGCAGGTGCTCGATGCGTGTGCGCAGTTCGGGATGGTTGTAGAGGAAGGCGTGGGAGACGCCTGCTTCGCGTTGCACGGCTTGAAACGTGATCGGTTCGCCGCGTTTGACCAGTCGGCGGATGGCTTGTTCAGCGTCTCGGGTTTTGTTGTGAGACTTGGCTTTCGCGGCTTCGTTGAGGGCGGTGATTCGGCGTTCTCGAGAGTCGGTCATCGGGTGCTCCTGCGGTGGCGGGTGAGATCGAGAGTCAGCGGGACTGGTGCAGCGCTGGGCCGATGACAGGCGGTCGTCGCGCCGTGGGCCGCGGAGTCGGGCGCGTGGTTGAGGGCGGCTAGGAGCCGGGTCAGGGCGTGGTGTTCAGCGCGGCGCCGAATGAGCCATACGTTGTCCTCGGGCATGGGATGGCCGTGTCGTTGCTCGAATTCTGTTGTGGCCCGGTCGATCAGGTCGGTGGTTTCGCGGAGTTGACGTTGCAGCACGTCTCGGTGGGTGTGGTCGGTGACGAACACCGAGCAGGTCAGGCAGGCGTTGCCTTTGTCGCAGGACTGCAGCGGTGGCAGCATGCACCATCCGTTGGGCAGGAACCGGTCTGCGCGGCGGAATAGATGCAGACTGTCGTGGTCGTCGCTGCAAAGTTGGATGCGGGTGCCATCGGATCGGAGCTTTGCGGTGGCCAGGAACGCTTGCTCGGCGTGTTCGTCGCGGGCGGCGATGTAGTGCATGGTCATAGTGGGAGTGGCGTGTCCGGCGTAGCGCTGCAGGACATGAACCGGCAGACCGAGTTCAGCCAGCCGGGTCAACCGGGTGTGGCGGAAACGGTGGGTGTGGCTTAACCGCACGACCTGACCCTTGGCGTCGGTGATTCGAACGAGGTCGCTGAGGGTGCGTAGCACCCAGTTGTAGGTGCCTGCCGGATAGGGTTTGTCGCCGCGGCGGTTGCCCAGACGCCGAGCGAACAGGAAGTGTCTGCTGCTGTCGGGGTGCTGACTTTGTATCCAACGTTGTTGTTCGGCAATGACTTCGGTGACCTCGTGGTCAACGATGATGGTGTCTGGTGCGACGTCGATCTTGCTTTGTGCGTAGCGAAACCTGCTCAACGTTTGGTCGTCGCCACCGCCAGATGCGGGGGTTCTCGGGGCGGCAAAGAGGCAGTCGAAGTCGCAGGTGCGTATCTCGCTGGCTCGGCGGCCGGTGAGGATCTGCAGCAGGATCATCCGCATCGCTTGCGGGTCATCAAGCCCACTGGCGGTGATGGTGGTGCCATCGCCGCGGGTGATGGTCATCTGCTCGGTGCGTGGCAATCCGATCAACGGCAATGCCGTGGTGATCTGAGCGAGCGCGTGATCATCGATGTAGTTCGCCTCGTTGAAACCGCGTTGATGCGGTACCCGACTGACCCGACCGAACCAGCTGGAGGCATGTGCGACGGTCACTCGTTGCCAAGGACCAGGCCCAAGAACTGCACGCGCTTCGGCGGGGTTGGCGGCGACGAAGTCCAGTAATCCAGCCACGGCCCGCAGGTCGTCATTGATACCCCGGATCGGCACCGGTCTTCCGAGGTGGCGGGTGTCGGATTCGCGGGTGACGCGGTTGGCGGCCACGGCGGTCCACCGCGCGAACGCAGCTGCCTGCTCGACCGCTGCCGTAGGTTCACCCAGGATGTCGGTCGGGTCATCGAAGCTGGTGGTCAGCCACTTGTCGAAGCGGCGGAAGCTTCGCATCCGTTCCTGGCTGACCGTGGTCCAACGCAGCACCCCCGATTCCAGCGACGTGCCCAGGTGCCACTTCATCGCGGCCCGCAGCCAGGGCAGCTGGATGTGTCCGGGTGAGCAGCCGTAGTTGGCGACCGGCTCACGGTCGGTCAGCGGAATCCGCGGATCGCAACGTGGGTGCCAGAAGTCCAGTTGCCACCACGGCCCGTCGTGACAAGCGGCGATCAGGGCGTGTCGTGCAAATCCGAACAGGCCGTGAACTCGGCCGCGGCCTCTGGGTGAGGGCAGTCGTTTGCCCCGGCTGGCATAAAACCAGCTTTGCAACGCCGCGGCGGCGTTGTAATCCATCTCCCGGACCGACGCGGGGAAAGCACGGCCCTGGGCTACGGCCCGCCGAATGATGTTGGCCAGCTGCGCCATCGCCAGCACCGACACGCGAGTGCCGTCACCGGCCTGCCAGTGCGCCATCCACGCCAGCTCTGCGGCAAAGGGGTCCGGTAATCCGCTCAGATCCAGACGGGGCCAATCATTCTCGGTAATCGATGCCCAGTTCTTGATGCCAGGCCCGAGGATCGGGCCCCGCCACTGCGCCGGCAACCCATCCCAGAGTCGCCAGATCGGGTCGAGGTGTTCGGTTCCTCGCAGGTAAAGATGCCCACGCTCGTCGATCATTCGGCCACCCGCCAGCTGCTGGCATAGGAAGCCCAGTTGGCCGCCGCTCGCAATGCCTCGTCGTCGCGGACCCACCCATACAGGTCAACAGTGGTTTGCACGTGGGCGTGCCCGAGGCGCCGAGATACCACCCACTCCGGGGTCCCCGCGAGCAACAGGGCAGTGGCATGAGTGTGGCGAAACCAGTGCGGTGTCCACCCGGGCGGCCCGAAACCGCGACGACGCAGCGCCGCGACTTTTTCCCGTACCGTCGTCTCACGCAGCGCGGCCAACAATGGTGGTCGCGCGACGTTCACTAGCAGCGGACGCGTGTTGGTCAGAGCGATACCGGATTCGGCTGCCCGGCAGGCGATATCGGTGAGATAGTCGGCGAAAAGCCGCTCAAGGTCAGCACCGACATAGACCCGCCGCGGTCGCATCATCTTCACCCGCGCCCCGTTGGGGTTATCTGAGCGCGGCACGATCTCCACATATGCGGTGCCGCCGCGTCCGAGCACGAACTCGCCGATCCGCAGGCCCAGCGCCTCCCCGAGACGCATCCCGGTCTCGGCCAGCAGGGCGAACACGAACCGGTCTCGCAGGTTTCCTTGCCACGATCTGGACTCGGTATCGAAGACCGCGCAGCCATCCAAGATCGCCTGGATCTGTTCGGGCAGCAGCAACGGAGGTCTGTCCCTGCGTCGGTCGCGTCGCACGCGCACCAATGACGATGCCGCCGGATCCGAACGCGCATCAAGATGAGCCAGCAAGCCTCGTGCTGGTCGGCGGCGCGGTGTTCCTCGCAGTAGCCGTCCCGCCAACGAAACCCCGGACACAGCCTGATACCAGCGGTAAAACGAAATCAACGCTGCCAGGCGAACTTCCAATGTTGCAGCAGTCGGGGCCTGGTCCGACTCAGCCAGTCGATGTTCAACCGTGCGGCCGTTGCGCTGCCAGGACAGGAACCCTGTGAAAGCTGGGACACCGACATCGCGCCAATCGTCGGCTTGTCCGCGTTGCTCGAGGAAGCTCCACCACTGGGCCAACGAGGTCGCATAGCCACGCACCGTGTTGGGCGACCACAGGTGTCGGTGAGCTTCTATCCATTCCTCAATGGGACCGACCGTTGCGTAGTCCTCACCCAGCACGGTCCATGTCCGCTGCCCACCCGTGGGAGACACTGCCACTGGATACGCCATCGTTGCCGTTCCTTCACGTCGAAGAACACCCGCCGATTAATCGGCAACAACGATGACTTGCCCAGCATCAACCCCCCTGTCGCATACATAGATTCGAGCGTGTTGCTACCCGTTGATAACGACTGGGCCGTAGAGGATGACTGATTCGCCGGCGTCCAGCCATCGCAACGCGGCCAGGTCGCGCAGCATCGCGGCGGGTAGTTTGGGGTTGGCGGTGAAGTCGAAGTCTTCGAAGGTGGCTTGTTCTTCGAATTTGGCGCGGCGCAGTCGTTTTGTCAGCGCGGCCGATTCGCGGCGAGCGATCTCGTCCTCGCACAGGGTTTGCAGGAATTCGAGGTGACCGAGCCCGCCGTCTCGGGTTTGGGCCAGTCGAGCGTCGAGGGTGTCGAGCATGCCGGACAGTTTCAGGGTGCGCAGGGCATTGCGCAGCGCCGGGTCGCAGATAGTCATGAGTTACTCCGTAAGGGTGGATTAGCTTGTGGCAATCGGTGAATGGGTTGATCGGGCGACCGGGGTGTCGAACTGTTCGGGGCCGCGCAGATACGCCCCAGTGGCAGCGGCGGCACCGCCGCCGACTGGTGCGTCGGCGCTTTGTTCAGTGCCGGCGATAAGGATGCCCTTGATGGTGCGATAGGACGGGTCGCCGGCGGCGATGGCGCGGGCGCAGGCGGCCTCGAGCCGCTCACAGCCGTGCTTGTCGCGCAGCCCGAGTACTCCTTGCGCCGAGCGCAGATGGTGGATGGCGTTGTCGGCCATGAAATCGGTGATCACCTGCTCACACGCCGGGCCGATCAGCTCGGCGGTGCGCCGACACCAAGCCGGGGTTTTCATGTGGAAGGCGATCTTTTCCGGCGGATAGTGACTGAAGTCGGTCGAGCGCCCACTGGGGCGGCGTAGGTGGGTGGCCACCACATCGGCGCCGGTGAAGATCTGCACCACATCGCCGGCGGTGCGGGCGTGTAGGCGTTGTCCGATCAGCCGCCACGGGACCGAATACAGCGCCTTGCCGACCTTGAGGTGGGCATCGACTCCGACGGTGCCAACCGACCAAGTGGTGAGTTCGAAAGCGGTGCGGGGCAGAGCGATCAACGCATCTGCTTCGACCGCCTCAAAGACCCGCACGGGCGCGGCGCCCTCCAGAGCGCGGCAGTGCCGGCCGCCGGCCACCTCGGTGCTCCAGCGCGCCGCGTCGACCTGCATCACCGCCAGCGAGGTGAAGTCGCGGCCCTTCCAGAACGAGTCCCGGACGTAGCTCATGGGCCGTTCCACTCGGGGCTTATCTTTCGGTTTGAAGGCCCGCGCCGGGTCGACCAACGTGCCGTAGTGCACCGCCAACTCAGCGTAGCTGCGGTTGATCTGCGGATCGTAGAGGTCGGGTTTGTCCACCCCGGTCTTGAGGTTGTCACACACCAGCCGGGCCGGTACGCCACCGAAGTACTCGAATGCCGCGACATGACAAGTGCACCAGGTGGTTTGGTCCATCCGGATCACTGGCCGGACAAACAGGTGCCGCGAGCACGCCAGCACCATCACGAACGCCCACACCGCCACCCGCCGGCCCGTCGAGGGATCGAACCACATGCCCAGCTTGCCGTAGTCGATCTGAGCCTCGCTACCAGGATCCACCGGACCACGCGGCACGGTGACCTTCTCGCGAGCCGCTTCCTCGGCGAAATGCGTTGCGATCCAACGCCGCACCGATGATTCCGAGGCTGCGAGCTGATGATCATCACGCAGCCGCTGGGCGATCGTGGCGACCGTGACATCGGCGTCCAACCAGACTTTGATCTGATCGCGATACGCTGCGATCAACGGCCACGTGTGCGCCCGCAACCCCGGGTCATTGAGTTCTGGGAACCAGCCCTCGATCAGCTCCGCCCACGATTCGGCGCTCAACGGCGGCCCGCCCGGCTCGATTCCCGCCGCGATCGCCGGTGCCAAATATTTGCGGATAGTTTTGCGGTCGATCTTCAATGAGTCCGACAACTGGACCTGTGAGCGGCCCGCGTGCCAGTGGGTGAACAGCTCGACCAAATCGAGCATCACGATGTTTCTCCTCGCCATCAGCGCCCTTCCATCCGTCAGCCAACGGATGCCGAGCGAACCTTGCTGCGAGGCCCACACCGGGCAGACACACCGCCCAGGGTGGGGAATTACGTGACAGCCAGGGTGGGGAATTGCGTGACGGACGACCCCTCAAACCTGGGGAAATACGCGACCGCTGACATTGGGGCGGCATCCACCACATGAGAACTCGGGCTTCGGCGCGAAGCGGTGTGACCTGATAGCGCCTCTGTGTGTCAAGCGGCTTCGGGAAGGAGTTTCCGTTGATCACGCTTGAGCGTGCGGTAGACGGCGTTGGAGAGCCTGCGTTTGAGGGCGCGGCGTGCTTCAGCGGGTGTTTTTCCTTCTGCGATTTTGCGTCGGTAGTAGTTCTGTCCGATTCCGGGGTCGCGGATTTGGCAGGTGGCGATGATGTGCAGCACGCTGTTGAGGGCACGATTGCCTCCAGTGTTGAGTCGGTGGCGGACCGTGTTGCCGCTCGAGGCTTCCAGCGGGGCACTGCCGGTGTAGCTGGCGAAGTGATGTTCGGTCGGGAAGCGGTCAATGTTTCCGACGTGACCGAGGACTTTGGCGGCAAGGACGATGCCCATTCCCGGCAGTTCGGTGAGCGTAGTTCCGGTGGCGTTCAAAGCACACGCATCTGCGTTTCGCTGCCTTTGATCAACCGGTCGAAGCGCCGCAGGTCGGCGACAAGGTCACGGACGAGGTCGCGCCGACAGCAGTCGGTCGCGGTCATCGGCCTGATCCGCTTGAGAATGTCGGCGGCCTTGTCAGTAGACAGCGCGGTGGGCGCTCCTCCGGGGACCAGGTCGCGCAGCAGGACGTGGAGCCGATTGAGCAGGCGGGTGCGCTCGCTGACCAGGTCATCGCGACGTTCGGTAAGCAGCCGCAAGATGGTGGTCTGGTCTTCAGAGCAGACGCGGCGCAAATCCGGGCGGAACAACGCGACATGGGCGACGTGCAGCGCGTCGGCAGCGTCGGTCTTGCGGTTGCCGCCGGTGGCAAGCATCCGGGCTCGCGCCGACAACGTGGAGGGAACATCGACGACGTGCTCGCCGGCCGCAGCGAGCTGCTGGGCGATACCGCGGCCCAACCCGGCGGCGCCCTCTACGGCGAACCTTCTCTGCGGCCAGTGCTGGCACCAGGAAATCAACTGCCGGAAAGTCCCGGCGTTGACCGGGAGGCGGCGTTGAGCAATCTTTTTGCCCGAGCTGTCGATTGCGACTGCGGTATGGGTGGACTTGTGCGGATCAATACCGATCAGAATCACGGGTTAGCGGCCTTGCGCTCGTTGGGATGGGACGTGCGCGGTGGGCACCCTGACTTCAAGTCGATCTACTTGCATGCCTCTGTCGAGCCACACCGCACGGGTGCCAGACGGCGGCGGCACGCTATCAATGAGCCAGCCCTCAGGCGGCAAGGAGCAGTGCGAGCCAATGCCGTCCGGCACCCTCGGACACTGCGAAAAACAAAGATCTTCGCGGTATCCGGTTGTCATTCAACAAGTCAGGAGCGTGCTCGCCCGCGGCCCATCACTGGCTGTCCACCCCTTTCCGCACGGCCCAACTTACGGAAAGGGGCTACCGCGCACATGGCCGGCAGCAAACGACTCGTTAGCGGCGGCGTGGACACACACTGCGCCACCCATCACGCCGCGGTCATCGATCGCAACGGGCGGCTGATCGCTGATGCCGAATTCTCCGCCACACCAGCAGGTTACGCATCGATGCTCACATGGATGCGGTCGAAGGGGAAACTCGGCCAGGTCGGTGTCGAAGGAACCGGCGCCTACGGGGCCGGGCTTGCCCGCTACCTGCACCAGCAGTCCATCGAGGTACTCGAAGTTCCCCGACCTGACCGACGACTCCGCCGCCAACGCGGTAAGAGCGATCCGATCGACGCCGAAGCAGCAGCAAGAACCGTACTGGCAGGCAAAGCGAGCGGAGCGCCGAAGCTCGCCGACGGCCCCATCGAAGCCATCCGGATGTTGCGCGTCGCCCGCAACGGCGCCGTCAAAGCCCGCACCGCCGCCCTCAACACCCTGCGCTCGATAGTCATCACCGCACCCGAACCCCTGCGCACCCAGCTACGTTCTCTGTCCTCGGCGCAGCTCGTCACCGCCTGCGCACGTCTGCGACCCGACCCGACCAACCTCCTCGACCCCGCCCAGTCGGCCAAACAAGCCCTACGCTCGATCGCCCAAACGGCTCAGCATCTCGACACCGAAACACGTTCCCTACGAAAGCAACTGGACGAACTCACCCAGACCGCCGCACCGGCCACCACCGCCATATTCGGGCTCGGCCCAGAGACCGTGTCGGCACTGCTGGTCACCATCGGCGACAACCCAGACAGGCTGCGCAGCGAAGCCGCATTTGCCCACCTCTGCGGCGTCGCCCCAATCCCAGCGTCCTCAGGCAAAACCCACCGCCACCGGCTACACCGCGGCGGCGACCGCGCCAGCAACAGCGCGCTGCACATCGCCACCGTCGTGCGACTGCGCTACGACCCCCGCAGCCGCGCCTACGCCGACCGCCGCACCACCGAAGGTCTGTCCATGCCCGAAATCATCCGCTGCCAAAAGCGCTACCTGGCCCGCGAGATCTTCCACGCACTCCGCGCCGACTACGCCCAACTCAGCACTTGACATCTATAGGAGCGTCATCATCGATCAGTTGACCCAGTTTGGACAGTTTGGTCTCATCCCGGGAGCGCTGAATAACGGCAGCCTCATCGGAATACAGCAGATGAATACGTTTGGGAGCGGTGCGTCGGGTCTGTTCTCCTGGACATCGCTGGGGGGCAACGGTTCCGTGGCTGACGGCGCCGAGACTTTGGGCGCCGGAGGGCTCGCTTCGGGCGGGCTGGGCGGACTTTCTCCGGCCGCCGGTGCGGCGGGGCCGGTCGGCGCATCCGGCGCCGGTGGGGCGCCATTGCTCGCGGGTGTTGCGAGCCAAGCATCGTCGGTCGGCGGGTTGGCTGCGCCCGCCAGTTGGGCCGCTGAAACCGCACCAGCGGGAGGCGCGGCCCCCGGCGGCGGGGCAGGCGCGGCTTCGGCCAGCGCGGCGCCAGGGGCTGCAGCGGTGACAACTTTGCCAGCCGGCATGTGCCGTCGGTGGCAAGGGCAGGGACGTCCGGCGGCTTGGGTGCGCCGCGCTATGGCGTTAAGCCCACCGTGATGCCCAAGCCGGCAGCCGTTTAGGGCGCCTGGCGGGCGACGCCGGCACTGAACGGAACGCAATCGTTCAATGAGCAAGAGTTAGGTGAAAGAAATGCTTGTCGATTTCGGAGCGCTACCCCCGGAGATCAACTCAACATGGATGTATACCGGCCCGGGGCCTGGGCCGATGATGGCCGCTGCGGCGGCTTGGAACAACCTGGCCGCCGAGTTGACTACCACAGCCTCCGCCTACGAGTCGGTGATCTCTGAGCTGACGGGCGGGCCGTGGGTGGGCCCGTCGTCGGCAGTCATGGCCGCCGCGACCGAGCCCTACATCGGGTGGATGAACATCACCGCCGCGGCAGTTGAACACGCAGCCAGTCAGGCCATGGCATCCGCGGCTGCCTACGAGGCAGCGTTTGCGATGACGGTGCCCCCGGCCCAGATAGCGGCCAACCGGGCTCAGCTGGCAGCCCTTGTCGCCACGAATTTCCTGGGGGTGAACACGCCGGCGATCATGGCGACCGAGGCCTCCTACGCCCAGATGTGGGTCCAAGATGCCGTCGCCATGTACGGCTACCAGGTATCCTCGGCAAGCGCCGCATCGTTGAACCCGCTGACCTCGCCGACACAGACCACCAACCCGGTCGGGCCGGGCGCCCAAGCCGCAGCAGTCAGCCAAGCCGCGGTGCAACCGGTGGCGTCCCCCCTGGCGGGCTCTGCCGAGTCTTCTTCTGCGGGACTCGTTTCCAGCACCAACGGTTTCTTGAACGACCTTGTTGGCTCGGGATCGAACATTGGTATCTGGAACGACGCCTATAGCATCACCGGCCTGATAGGAGGCGTCGGTTCTTCGGGCATGTTCCAAGCGGTTGCCGGTGGGGTCAGTCATGGTGTGTCGCAGAGCGCTTCGGCCGCTGCCGGTGCTGTCGTTCCGCCGAGTTTCGGAACGATTCTGGCGGGCACGGCGGGGCCGGCAGCCGCAGTTTCCGGCGGGTCGCCGGTATCTGTGGTTATGGGCTCGGCGTCCTCGGTCGGGAAATTGTCCGTGCCGACAGCGTGGACGACGGTCACCTCGGCTGCGCCTGGTGGCGCCACCCTGGTCGGCTCGGGATGGACGGCCCCCGTGGAAGGGGGCACGGCGACGACGGTCGCAGCCGGTATGCCGGCCTTGGCCGCGGCCGATCGCGCAGGCTATGGCGTCGCGCCACGCTATGGTGTCAAGCCCAGGGTGATGCCCACGCAGTTGCTGGGCTAAAGAACTGCGAGTGAGTCTTATTCAGCGAGTGTCGCCGCCGAGTGCGGCCTCGCACTGGCCCGGCCGAGAAACGCGCTTGTGCCCAAGCATTCATAGTGGCGGCGCCCCGCGAGGTCGAGTACCCTCGAGGGGTATGGGGGCAGTGCGGATGCGAACGGACGCGGGTCGCGTCGGCGTCTTTGGGCGGCCTCGGTGGCGGGCTGCCGCCGGTGTGGCGGTCGTGGCGGTCGGCGTCGCGATGTGGGTGCTTGTCTTCGGTGGGCACTCCGTGTTGCGGTCGCAGGTTCCTGCCTCCCACCCGCCGCATGCTCTGGTTGCCTCGTTCGGCAGTCAATTTGCCGTCAACGTCGACCATCCGCATGTGTCGAAGGGGTCGCCGACGGTAGATCACCACGAAGCGTTTGCGGTTGGCGTGCTGCCTAACTCGCCGGGCGCTGCCATTGCCGCTTTGGGTGTTGTCGTGGCGGCGGCTGCCGGTGCGAGTCCGGGGTGGCAGCAGAACATACTGGCGGGGCGGGGCCCGCCGCGCGGGCTTCGCGCTGTTTTGACCGGTCAAGATCTCTTGATTCGGTTGCGCCTAATTCGTCGCTGATTGGTCAGCGCCAGGCCGTTTGTGCATGTCACGACGGCCGGTGGCCGCTGCCCCTTGCCAATGGCCGCGTCTGTGGCCTGTTGCCAGAAAGCGACGATCAGATGGACAACAACTTCTCCCGCTCACCATTGAAATCTTTGGAATCTCGCCTTTCGTGCACTCCACGGTCAACGGCGTTGGCGAAACGCCAGAGCAGCCCCGTACAGTGCCAGCCCGCCGCCGAAAGTCACCGCCAGCCCGCCGGGTTGGTGGGCAATACTCCGGTGTTGCGGATCTCGGAGCCGTTGACTCCGGCCGATCGGGGGTTCTGGGCCAAGCTCGAGGGATTCAATCCCGGCGGCAGCATGAAAGACCGACCCGCAGTACACATGGTGGAACGCGCCCGCGCCCGCGGTGACCTGCGCCCGGGAGCGCGCATCGTGGAATCCACCAGCGGATCGTTGGGTTTGGGACTGGCACTGGCCGGCATGGTCTATCGCCACCCGGTCACCGTGGTCACCGACCCGGGCATGGAACCGATCGTGCAGAACATGCTGCACGCCTACGGCGCCGAGGTGGACCTGGTCACCGAGCCCCACCCGCTCGGCGGATGGCAACAAGCCCGCAAGGACCGCATTGCGGAACTACTGGCCGCTGACCCCGACGCCTGGTCCCCTGATCAGTACAGCAACCCCGACAACGTTGACGCCTACCGACCGCTGGCTTTGGAGTTGCTCGATCAGCTCGGCGGTGTCGATGTGCTGGTGTGCTCGGTGGGCACCGGTGGTCATTCGGCCGGGGTGGCCCGGGTGCTGCGCCAGGCCAACCCCGGCCTGAAGGTGATCGGGGTGGACACCGTCGGCTCGACGATCTTCGGTCAACCCGCGGCCAGCCGGTTGATGCGGGGTCTGGGCTCGAGCATCTACCCGCGCAACGTCGACTATGCGGCGTTTGACGAGGTGCACTGGGTGGCACCGGCCGAAGCGGTGTGGGCGGCGCGTGCCCTGGCGGCCACCCACCACGCCAGCGGCGGCTGGAGCGTGGGCGCGGTCGGGTTGGTGGCCGGGTGGGCCGCACGCACCATGCCCGCCGAGACCACCATCGCCGCGGTCTTCCCCGACGGACCACAACGGTATTTCGACACCATCTACAACGACGACTACTGCCGCAAGCACGGCCTGCTCGACCACCTGCCCCCCGCCGAGCCGGCCCTCATCGAGGACCCCACCCGACAGGTGGTGCAGTCTTGGACCCGATGCACCAGTGTCGTCGACCCGACCGCACTGACGCCCCAGCCCGCAGCCAAAGCACAAGGCGTCCTGAAGGTTTCGGGCGGGCACAACGAAGAGGAGTTCCCTGGAAAAGGCGGGCGGCCATGACGTGGGCGTGGAGTCGATTGATTAGGCAAAGCACTCCATCGGTTGCATTTGGCCGTGCCAGCGCAGCGACAGATGGTGCACAGCATGGGGATGCCCCGGTGACGCGGGTTGTGGAGCTACACCGCGCGGACAGCGCTCGCGGGCAGTTACCGAACGAGTGCAGCGAATACGTGATGTGGGACGCCGCCTATGTGCTGGATTCGCTGTCGGAAGATGACCGCCGCGAATTCGAAGCCCATCTGGGCGGCTGCACGGTGTGCCGGAAGGCTGTTGTTGAACTCAGCGATATGCCAGCACTTCTGGCAGTCCTTAACCGTGGCGAGGTGGCGGCGATCGTCGGAGGCTCGCGTTCCGCGGAGAGTCGCACCGGCACGGGCCGGACCTGATGACGTGAATGCTCGGCCAGGCACATGCGTGCGCTCCTGCGTCGAACGGCAGGCGGCGCGGGCGTGTCCGGTGAGCCAAGTCCACGGCTGGGCGTATAAGGGTCCAACGGCAAGGTTTCAGGGCCCAAGGCCACTACAGCCAGTCGCCGAGTGGTCGTACGTTTGATTTGGGGGCGTTGATTTGCACCTTTCGTGGAATTGCGGTCAATGGAAAGAGTTATAAAAATGTTCGTTACATCACCCAAGGTCCCGCGTTACTTGCGTAGCGGGCAGGAAATGCGTTGCCATGATGACGGCGCTATGCGTTTCCTGCTCGCCGATCGCAGTATGGTCACTGAATTCCAAGCCGCGGCAACCGTTTTGACAGTTACGACCGCGAGCCGACCAGCTCGGGGCAACACCAATCACATCGATGCCGCAGAAGCACAGGTTAGTGGCAACGGCGCAGTGTGGCTGTCGCATCGTAGGCCGCATGCCACTGCTGGCTGGCAACAGAGTTTGGAGCAGTGATGGATACCGTACTTGGTGTTTCCATGGCACCCTCGAAGGTTCAGATGGTGCTGGTAGAAGGCGAAAACGCTGACGGTGTCACGGTCGACCAAGACAACTTCGAGATCGAATCAACCGACGACGCGGCACCCTCCGCGGGCGTCGACCAGGTTATCTCGGCCATCCTCGGTACCAGAGAAGGCGCCGCCGAGAGTGGCTACCAGTTGCTCACGACCGGGGTCAGCTATAGGGACCAATTCGACGCAGCGGCGCTGCGCGATGCGCTGGCCAGTCGCAAGATCGAGAACGTCATGTTGGTATCGGCGTTTCTGGCTGCGGCCGCTTTGGCGCAGACGGTCGGCAATGCAACCGGCTACACCCAAACCGCGCTGCTCTTCGTCGAGCCCGATACCGCGACGTTGGCTGTGGTCGATACCGCCGACGGTTCCATAGCCGATGTGCACCGACGACCGCTGCCCGACGATGATGACGAGGCCATGGCCGAGCTGGTTCAGCTGGTTTCGGACGCTGAGGCGCTGGACGAACATCCGGATGGTGTGTTCCTGGTCGGTTCTGGGGTGGATGTCCCGCTGATCAAACCGGTACTGCAGACCGCGACCTCACTTCCGTTGTACGCACCCGAGGAGCCGGAAACGGCGCTCGCCCGCGGCGCGGCGCTGGCGTCGGCGAACGCACCGTTGTTCGCGTCGTCCACTGCAGCGATGGCTTATGCCCAGGATCCTGATTCCGGTATGTTGGACCCGAATGCGATTGCGCCTCCGCCGATTTCCGTCGCGGACACCCTGGGGCCGGTTGACGAGGGCGTCGCCTACAATGCGGGCGCCGACGACGAAGCCGACACACATACGGCCGTCCGGGGCCAGCAAAACTCGATCACCGGCCCGGTGGCCGACACCGGTGCTGATGCCGATGAGCAAGGGCGCAAGTTGTTTTGGCTGCCTGGGAGCGCTTTCATAGCGGTCTTCGTGGTCGGGGTCGTCGCGCTGGTGATGGCGCTGGCGATCAGCGTCCGGCCGATGAACAATCAGCACCCCAGCCCCGGCCAGAACATGGTTACCCCAACGAAGCAGGCCCCGCCAGTGCCGGCAGCTCCGGCCCCTGCGGCCCCGGCTCCGGCTGTTCCAGCCCCAGCGGCTCCGGCTCCTGAGGTTCCGGTCCCCGCTGCTCCTGCTCCCGCTCCCGTGCCGGTAGCGCCTGCTCCAGAGGTCCAGGTGCCGGCGGCTCCGGTTCCCGCTCCGGCCCCGGTGGCTCCGGTTCCCGCTCCGGTGCCGGTGGCTCCGGTGCCGGTAGCGCCGGTTCCTGCTCCGGTGCCGGTGGCTCCCGCAGCTCCGCCCCCCTTACCCGTACCGCCCATCATCGTCCCGCTGCCACCGATCTTTGGTCCTCCTGGGCATGGAGGTGGGGGACGCGGCGGTGGGGATCGCGGTGGCGAAGGTCACGGCGGTGAAGGCCGTGGGGGAGGCGGATTGATCCCGGGAATTCCGGGTCTGCCGGGATTCACGCATTGATTTGTGACCAGCTAGGAGAAGGTGGGTAAGCTCTCTATCTTTGAGAAGGCCACGCCCGCAGCTGAATCCGGCGTGCGGGCGGGCCCGGGAGTCGATGCTAGGCCATTGCGCGGCATTGTTCAGCGCAGGCTCGACAGGCTTTCGCGCAGGCGCGGCAATGCTCTGTATCGAATTTCTCGCACTCGGCCGCGCACGCGTCGCAGATTTCCGCGCACAGTTGGCACAGCTTGGCTGCCCAACTGGAGCCGCGGGCGAGCAGGCTGGTGCAGGTCTGGCAGATGGCGGCGCAATCGAGGCACAGTCGGGCGCAGTCCGCCATGGCGGCTTCGCCGACACAACACGTGTACGCACATGCCTCACACGCCTGGCTGCAGTCGCTGCACGCGTCGATACAGGCGCGGTTTGATTGGTCAACGAGGTTGTTAGCCATCAGGATCGTTTCCTCTCGGATCGGTATTCTCTGTTTCTCTCCCCCCTGGCAGTAGGTGCCGGGGAAGCTTCGGTTGCTCACCAGTCTCATCGTCCGTGGAGGTATCACGGCGTCGACTGGCACTCGTGGGAAGCCGGTTCAGACCAGGCTGCCGATAACCGACCCCGCACACTGCAACCAGTCGGACGTGTCCTTGCAGCGTCGGGAGGAATGCCAGGCCACTGAAGTTCCAAGCGTTGTGTGCTTCCGTCGCCACCGCCATCGCCACATCCTTGCTCGCGGGCTATCGAATCGACAGCCGATTCCCGCCGTAGATATGGCTCTCGGACTCCATCGCCGGCGGTCGATCTTCAACGTAAGGGCTGCCCTTAGGGCAGGGTCAAGCGCTGCATCAGCTAGTGTCGCGCGTCTGAAGTTTGTTGACGGGTGTGGGGTAGGACTTCGTCTGCGCTCTTGGTCCATGAGAACGGGTGGCAGCGTTGGTTCCAGCCGTTGATGAAGGCACTGATGGCAGCCATGAGTTCTTTGACGCTGTTGAATGAACCTCGCCGGATGGCTTGGCGGGTGATGATCGAGAAGAACACCTCGACCAGGTTCAGCCATGATCCTGAGGTCGGGGTGAAATGCAGTGTCACGCGTGGGTTCTTGGCGAGCCACGCGGTGATGTCGGCGTGTTTATGGGTGTGGTAGTTGTCGCACACCACATGCAGTCGCCGCCGCGGGTAGGCCCGGGCGACCGCCTTGAGGAAGTCCAGGAACTCGGCCTTGCCATGCCGCTCATAGCAGCGGTCGGTGACCTTCCCGGTCGCGATCTCCAACGCGGCGAACAAGGTGGCGGTGCCGTTGCGCTGGTAGTCGTGGGTGGCTTTTTCCGGCAGGCCCGGGCGTATCGGCAGGATGGGTTGGGTGCGGTTGAGCGCTTGAATTTGGCTCTTTTCGTCAACGCAGAGCACGACCGCCTTCTCGGGAGGGTTCAGATACAGCCCGACCACATCGCGCACCTTGGCCTCCAGCTCGGGGTCGGTGGAGAACTTGAACGTCTCACGACGCCAGGGCTTGACACCGTAGCGCCGCCACGCGCGGGCCACCGTGGCGTCCCCGATACCCAGGTAGCGGCCTAGTAACCGACTCGACCAGTGCGTGACCGCCAAGGCATCCGGCGGTGGTTCCAGCGTCGCGGCGATGATCGCCGCGTCATCGACCGTTTTGGGCCGCCCACTGCGGGCTTCGTCGTCGAGTCCCGCAATTCCGTTGGCGGCGAACCGGTCCCGCCACTTAATCACCGTGGGGCGCGACACCCCCAACATCCGCGCCACGCTCGAGGTACCGGCGCCATCAGCCACCGCCAAGACGATTCTCGCGCGCTCGACATGGCCGGCAGACACCGTCGAGGACCGAGTCCACGACTCCAACGTCACACGATCTTCAGGACTGATTAGCAGTGCAGATGACGGCATACACCATCATCCCACACTGTAAATTTATTAATGACGCGCGACACTAGTCCCGCAAGTCCGTCATCGCCGGCGCCGCCGAGACGAGCGGTTCGATCACGGAGCGAGAGGGCTCAATTTGGGGCGGCAGCCTTCTTGATGATCTGACCCACCACCCTGTCCTCCGATTGGTGGTTGCACTCGTGTGCGGTGGCGAGTGCATCCGCCAGCCAGCGACGTCGGCGGTGCAATTCCATGATCGCGTGGTCCACCTTGGCGATATGTGCATCAAGGATGGCCGCTACACGCCCGCAGGGGGCACAGTAGCCGCGGCGCATATCCAAAATTTCCCTGATTTCGTCGAGCGAGAAGTTCAGTAATTTCGCGTGGCGGATAAAACGGAGTAGTTCTACGTCGTCTTCGGTGAAGAGCCGGTAGCCGGCCTCAGTGCGCGGCACTGGTGGCACCAAACCTTTGGCCTCCCATAGCCGAATCGCCTTGATGCTTACTCCGGCTGCCTGTGCGGCGGCGCTCACTGTCATAACCATTTAAGGTTTCCATTCTTGTCTGCGATTCCCCGCCATAGTCGCTGGTGACGGGTATGCGGTTGCTGCGCGCCGCTGTGCGTTCGGCGAGAATTCCCCCAGAGGTCGAGGAGTTCCGGCGAGGCGGGATCAGCTCGCCGATTGCGGGCCGTCCTTCATTCGCACTGCCACGGCGTAGTTCAGTACCCTCGCGGGCTTTTGCGGCTAAGTGGGGGAGGCCCGACGATCCTCTGTGGTGACTTGTCGCGAAGTTGTTCCCCGGCCGTGGACCGCATCTCATCCGCCGAGGCGAGAACCTCTCTGTACCAGTGCATTCTGATTGAGCGCAGTTCGCCTGCGGGTGGCTCGCGATCGGTACCTGCCGGCGAAAGAGCGCATTATTGACACGGGTGATGCCCGAACTCTTGGGGGCCTCGGCAGCACCGCGGACACGCACTGTTCGCGGGTGATGCCGGGGCGCGGTCACGCTGATCGCGCTCGTGCATTGCACTTTCGCAAGAGTTTGCATGTGCGCCTAGCTGTCGTTCCGAGATATGAAATGCCCCACCCGGGTATACTATCCCATGCCGCGGCGGTGCTACTGAAAGGCGAAGACCCATGTGATCGCTACTGTAGCCGCAGGCAAGTCGGCTGCGCCCGCATTGGCACCGAAACCCGTTGCCCTTCAGAGTGAAACCACGTTGTCCCGCCCCACTGGGTGCGTGGCGGCCGCATGCCTTCGCGGCGAGGCGACAGCACTGTCGACGATGGTATTGGACGACGTCGGCCGACGCTGGTTGGCCGTGAGACTCGGCACAGACACTTGCCGACCGCGGCCGCCTCCGCCCCGGCACCTGGCAAGCCTGGCGCAACGCCAACGACGCTAACTGACCGCACAGGAGCGTCCAGGCACTACGCACACCATCAGGTCGGAGAATGACCTCCGTCGCACAACACAATTCCTGCATGGAGCCTGAGATGCTCCAGTTCAGGACTTAGTGCCCTAGTTGAGTCGTGGAGATCGCGCAAGGCTGAAGACGTTGCTCTGTCAGCAATTTGCTCATCGAATCGACTGGAGGGGTGATCACGGTGGGAACGTTGAAGGACGAATTGACCGCGAAGGTCGTGGATTACGAGCATTGGGCCAAGCGGCGTCGGTTCGGCCGCTTCGGGTACACCGACCGCAGACTCTGGGTGCTGGCCTGCATGGATGAGCGCCTGCCAATCAACGAAGCACTGGGCATCCAGGTTGATTCACCCATAGGCCACGGAGACGCGCACTGTTTCCGCAACGCCGGCGGGATCGTCAGTGACGACGCGATTCGATCAGCGATGCTGTCGACGAACTTTTTCGGCACCACTGAGATCGTCATCGTCCAGCACACCCAGTGTGGGATGTTGTCAGCCAACGCCGAAGACGTCGAGGCCTACTTCAAAGACAAGGGCATCGACACCGGCCATCCCGTATTGGACCCGACGCTGCCCGAGCTCAGGCTTGACGAGGGGGCTTTCGCCAAGTGGCTCGGGATGATGGACGACGTTGACGAGACGCTGTTGAAGACGATCGAAGTGTTTGACAACCATCCGCTGATTCCCGACCACGTGACCGTCAGCGGTTGGGTATGGGAGGTGGAGACCCGCCGCTTGCGGCCTCCGACGCGTGATCCCGCGCGGCGCGCGCGCACCGACGCGACGGCGTCCGACTACGGCGTCAACCAGCCACAGCCTGCGCGGTGGCAGTTGGGCGACAGCGAAACCGACGTCGTCACGGCAGCCGACCCGGTCTGCGGAATGGAGCTGCTGATCGACCGCGCCGCGGGGCACCGCGACGTCGACGGGCAGACGCTGTACTTCTGCTCCCAGCTGTGCCTCGACAGCTACGACGCCGAACCCGACCGGTATCTGCCGTCCAGCACGTGAAGGTCGGCTCCGATTTCTCCGGAGCACCGTCGAGGTCGCGCTCATAGCGTCCGTTCACGCACCGCCTTGGCGACGTCCATTCGCCCGATCACGCGAAACGCCGGGATGGCCGTCAACAGTGCGGCCGTCAAGACGGCCGCGGCGACGAGTAGCGGAGTTGTGGTGTGCATCATCAGGTGCCATCGATAGCCCTGCGTCACGTAATTGGACATGAACCATTCAGCGAGCCACGTCCCGGCGATCAGGCCGGCCGGCACACCGATCGCGACGAGCGTCATATTCTCGACCGCCACCAGTCGGCCCAGCAGAGGGGCACCCATTCCGGCGGCCTGCAACGTGCTCAGCTCGCCGGTGCGCTCACTGACGTTGGCCGACATCGCGTTATAGAGGAGCGCCATGGCCATCACACCCGCTGACAACAAGGTCAGCGCAACCAGCACGTTGTACAGGGCGAACGCCTTGCGGATGGTGGCTGAGATCGACTCGGTGGGCACGTAGGCGGCCACGCCATGCAACGCCATCACATCCTGGCGCTTCACGTTCTGGTTGACGCCGGGAGCCAGCTTGAGCAAAACGCCCGACGGCGCAAGAGCGGGCACTTGGGTGGACGAGACATATACGACCGGGTTCATCGGCTCGTCGACGAAGCCGGCGACGGGTAGGTCAAGACGAATTTGGTTCTGGGCGTTCGTTATTGAGATCCGGTCACCGACGGCGACGCCGAGAATCGCCCGCAGGCCCTCTCCCAGCAACACGCCGTCGGGCGGAAGACTGCGGCCCGACGGGCCCGATGTGAAGCGGTGCATCTGGGTTGCCGACGCCAAGCCGATCAGCAGGGTGTCGGAACGGTTGTCGCGGTGTTGCACCGTGACATCCAGCCGGGTGAACGGTTCTGCGGCAGCGACTTGCGGGTCGGCTCGTAGAGCACTCGCGACGGCGTCGGCCCTGCCTGCGGCGGTAATGACTTGCGCGTCTTGAAGTTCGACCTCTCCGTACTGTCGGTCGATGACGCCGTTGACGGTGTCGCGTAATCCGGCGAACACCATTACGAGGCATACCGAACTGATGACCCCGGCGACGGTAAGGATGGTGCGGCGACGGTTGCGGGTGATGCCGCGCAATGTCATTCGCCAGCGAGTAGGCATACGCCCCAGCGGCGGCAGCAGTCGTTCCGCGACGCTCACGCCGCCGCGCACGCGTGGCGGCAAAATCCTCATCGCTTCCGCCGGGCTCATCCGCGATGCGGCGCGCGCCGGGGCCCAGGCGGCAAGCGCGGATGCTGCAGCGCCGGCCACGGTTCCGACGATCAGACTGCTCGGGTACACCGACGTCGCCCGCAGCGGCAGTCCCATCGTCTGGGTGTATTGGGCGGTATACCAGCCACCGAGAAGGTAGCCGCCGATCATCCCGGCCATGGCCCCTGCCAGGCCGACGGCCACACCGTACGTCAGGTAGTGGCCGAGTATCTTTCGGCCGGACACTCCGTTGGCCGACAGTGTGCCGATCACGGCTCGTTGAGCGGCGACTAGTCGAGACAAGAGCACATGCGTCCCAACCACCGCTGCCACGAGGAACACCCACGGCATAAATCTTGCGAACTTGCGTACCGATTCCATGCCGTCGCGCAAGGAACTGTAGGACGGCAGCTCGTCGCGCGACGTCACGATGACTCCATGCGAGCGACCCAGTTCCGTTGCCGCGCTGACCAAAGCGGCTGCTTGGTTGCGATCGTGTGCATACACCTGCAGCTGGTCCGCCGGCTGGGCCGCGAATTCAACCATGTCTGGTGCCGGCACGAACACCACGCCGAAGTACTCCGGCGTGGTCACGGTCTCCGCCCGGGAGCGGGCCGGCCACAAATATTCTGTCGACACGGCGGATCCGGAAACGGACACGGGATGCCAGCCGGACGGCCCGAGGAGTTCGACGGTGCTCGCCGGGTGCAGACCGTAATGCGCGGCGAGGTGCTCTTCCACTAGAACCGAGCCGCGGGGCGGCAGAACACCGGATCGCAGTGCCAACTTCGATACCGGGGGTTGGGTCTCAACGGGCACGCCGACCGCGCGGCCGAACAGGGTGCGCCCGTTGATGCGGATACTCACGTCGGCCTGTTGTCGAAGGCCAACCTCCGGATGGCCGGGAAGTTTTAGGGCACTCTCGTACAACCCCGACACACCGGTTCCGGTGATGACCACATCTGGCAGCAGTTGCGTCGCGTATACCCGGGCGAACGACTGCTTCAAGTTGGCATAGGCGTCTGTGGCCCCGACGAAGACCGCCACACCGATGCCCATCACCAATGCCGCGGCAAGGAACTGTGAACGTTGCCGCCCCAGGTCCCGACGCACCTTGCGGAGCAAGATACGGTTCACCAGTCGAGTTCCTGCGCCGGCAGTGGGGCACCAACCCGCTCCTGACGGGCGACCCTTCCCGAGCGCAACCACACCACGCGATCGGCGATCTGGGCGATCGCGGAATTGTGCGTCACCAAAAGGACGGTGTTACCGCCTTCCCGGGCCAACTCGTGCAGCACCGCCAGCACCTGCCGCCCCGTGGCCAGGTCGAGGCTGCCGGTCGGTTCGTCACACAGCAACAGCGGCGGCCCTTTGACGATGGCGCGGGCGATCGCTACTCGTTGCTGCTGACCACCGGACATTTGCCCGGGAAACCGGTCGGCGAGGTCGGCCAGGCCGACTTTCGCAAGCGCCTCACGACTGCGCCGAGCACAATGTCCGCCGGCGAGTTCGGCAATGATCTCCACGTTCTCCTGCGCCGTCAGAGTCCCCACCAGGTTGGATATCGTTGCCTGACAACAAGATCCGTCCATCAGTGGGCGCTTCGATGCCGCCGATCAGATTGAGTAGCGTGGTCTTGCCCGAACCGGACGGACCCAGGATCACGACGAACTCGCCGCACTGAAACTCGAGGTCGATGTCCTTGAGCGCCTCCACCGCTGCGGGTCCGGAGCCATAGGTTCGGCTCACCGCCTCAAGCCTTAACACGGGAGGCGCAGAGGCTACCGCTGCCTCAGCCGATGCGGTGTCGTCCGACGACGGGGAATGTCCGCTCATAACGCATGCCCGGAACATTCGCTTGACGAGTGCGTCGCCCCTTGGCGTTGGCCCTCGTGGACATGCCTCCCGGCAGTCCAGAGACCGGCACGCGACCACCTGACGTCGGGCGTCGTGCAGGCAACAAACTGGTCCGACACGCACACGGGATCGGAAACGTCGGATGCGCCACCTCGCGTCAATGAATCCTTCAGTTTTTCGCCGTACATATCCAGCGATCCGTGAGTCAGCATTTCTTGATGTGTAGCGTCGACCGAATACACGGTGATATTGCCGGCAACGTACGGCCGCCACCTTCGCTGAAGAGACGCGCCCCGATCGCTTGCCTCCCGCGCAGCGGAAATAATGAGCACATCACCGTCGAAGACCGCGGGTTCGTGAGTTCGATACAACGACATACCACTCGTGACGTTTTGGACGAACATATCCAGCAGCTGTCTATAGCGAGGGTATTCTGCCGGGCCCTGTTCTCGGGCAAACTCGTCGATCTGCTCGTAGGTAAGCGGTTCGTTCACCTCCGGAAGCCCTATGTCGTAGAGCCGCAAGGCTTCTAGCTGCTTCCGCCAGTCGTCTAAACTGTGGTTTTGGAGGCTGTCGATAGTGGGATCGGCGTCGAGAAGGATGAGGTATGCGACGACATATCCGCGCCGCCGCAGCTCGATCGCCACTTCGTGGGCGATGACGCCTCCAAACGACCAGCCGAGAAGATTGTAGGGACCGGTCGGATAAACCGCTTGCAGCCCGTTGGCATAGTTTCTCGCCATATCGCGAAGTGACCGGGGTGCGGCTTCCTCGGGCTGCAATATTTGCTGTATCCCGATGATCGGACAGTCCAAATAGCTGCCAAGAGCGTGATATGGCCAACTTATCCCGCCCCCTGGATGAATGCAGAACAGCGGAACGCCGGAACCCTTCTTCAGGGTCTGGACCGGAACGACTTCTTGCACAGAGGTGAAATCTGTACGCCGGTGTAGGTGGTTGGCGAGGTCGGTGACGGTGGGGGTGTCGAAGAGGGTGCGGATGGGGATTTCGGTGTTGAGGGCGAGTTGGAGGCGGGTGGTGGCGCGGGTGGCCAGCAGTGAGTCTCCGCCGAGGGTGAAGAAGTTGTCGTCGAGGCCGACGCGGTCGAGGCCCAGGACCTCGGCGAAGGTGTCGGCGATGATGTGTTCGGTGGGGGTGTGTGGTGGCCGGTATCTGGTGGGGGTGAACACCGGTGGGGGCAGGGCGTTGCGGTCGAGCTTGCCCGAGGGGGTGTGGGGGAATTCGTCGAGCACTATCACGTGGGTGGGGGTCAGGTAGGCGGGTAGCCGCCGGCTGAGTTGGTGGCGGATCGTGGTGGGGTCCAGGGGTGCGGGGCCGCTGATGTAGGCGATGAGGTGGTCGGTGCCGGTGGGGGTGTGGTGGATGGTGGCGGCGGCTTGGGTGACGTGGGGGCAGGCCAGTAGGGCGTTTTCGATTTCGCCGAGTTCGATGCGTTGGCCGCGCAGTTTGATTTGGGTGTCGGTGCGGCCCAGGCATTGCAGGGTGCCCTGGGGGGTCCAGCGGGCCAGGTCCCCGGTGCGGTACAGGCGCGCCCCGGGCGCGCCGTGGGGGTTGGCGATGAACCGCTCGGCGGTCAATTCCGGTTGGCGCACATAGCCCGTGGGCCAGGGCGGGTCCGGCCAGGTACAGTTCGCCGACCACCCCGATGGGGGCCGGGTGCAGGCGGGTGTCGAGGACCAGCGCGCACACTCCGGGGATCGGGGTGCCGATGGTGATGGGTTGTCCGGGGGACAGGGCGGTGGTGCAGGTGGCCCAGATGGTGGCTTCGGTGGGGCCGTAGGCGTTGAACATGCGCCGCCCCGGCGCCCAGGTGGTGACCAGCTCCGGCGGGCAGGGTTCGGCGCCGGCGATCAGGGTGTGCAGTTCGGTCAGTGGGGTCGGGTCCAGGGAGGCCAGCACGGTGGGGGTCAGGATGGCGGCGTTGACCCGCTGCTGGTGCAGCAGGTGGGTCAGCGCGTGGCCGGCGTAGGCCTGGGGTGGGGCCACCACCAGGGTGGCCGCTGATCCGGCGGCCCACAGCCATTCGAAGATCGACAGGTCGAAGGTGGGTGCGGCCACCATCAGGATCCGCGCCCGGGGGCCGGCCGCGAACAGTTCGCGTTGGGCGGCGGCCACCCCCAGCAGGCCGGCGTGAGCGTGTCAAGTTGTCTGTGTAAGTCGTTGTGCGTGATGGTGTTTGGGTTGGTGTGCTTATAGGTAGGGTTCGATGCGGTCTGGGTAGACCAGCGCGAGTTGTTCGAGTGCTTTGTTCCAGTTGGTGACCACCAGTCCTTCCACGAGTCGTCCGGGGGCTGTTTGGCAGCGTTTCTGGGCGCGTTGCTTGGCGCGCTCGGCGGCGCGTCGGTCTTCGATGTTGCAGATCGCCAGCCACAGCAGTTTCACCACGGCCGCGTCATTGGGGAACTGGCCGCGACTTTTGATGATCTTGCGCATCTGATAATTCAGCGACTCGATCGAGTTGGTTGTGTAGATCACCCGGCGCAACTCTGGCGGGAAGGCCAAAAAAGGAATGAACTGGCCCCATACCCGGTCAAAGGTCTTGGTCACGTTGGGGTTCTTTTGGCCAAGCTCGCTGTTGGCGAACGCGTCGAGCTCGGCACGGGCGGCCTTGGCATTGGGGGCGGTGTACACCGTTTTGAGTGCCACGGCGACGGCTTTACGGTCGTTGTAGGACACGAACCGCAGCGCGTTGCGGATCAGATGCACCACGCAGGTCTGGACAGCGGCCTGAGACCAGGTGGCCGCGATCGCCTCGGGAAACCCGGTCAACCCGTCGCAGCACACGACCAGAACGTCCTTGATGCCCCGGTTAGCCAGATCAGCGCACACCTAGGCCCAAAACGACGCTCCTTCTTTCTGCTGGACCCAGATGCCCAAGACGTGCTTGATGCCGGCCATATCGACGCCCACGGCGATGTGAGCGGCCTTGTTGCGGGTGTGACCGCCGTCTTTGACCTTCACGATCATCGCGTCGAGGTAGATCACCGGATATAGCGGCTCCAGCGGCCGGTGCTGCCAGGTCAGCACCGCCTCGGAGATCTCATCGACGATCTTGGAGATCGTTTCATGCGAAATCTCCGTGCCGATCGTCGATGCCAGGTGAAATTGGATGTCGCGCAACGTCATTCCACCGGCATACAAGGAGATGATCATGTCATCGAGGCCGCCCAGGCGCCGCTGGCCCTTGGGCACGAGCCGCGGGGTGAACGAACCCTCCCGGTCGCGCGGCACGTCCAGGGGTACCGGCCCGGCCTCGGTCTGCACCGTCTTGGGCGTGCTGCCGTTGCGGGCATTCGGCAGCGCCCGGCCGGCCGGGTCGCCCTTCTCATAGCCCAAGTGATCGGTCAGCTCCGCAGCCAGTCCCCGCTCCAACGCCAGCTTGATCAGCCCCGGCAACAACCCGCCCTGGCCGGTCAACACCACCTCGCCGGTGTCGATCTGGGCCAGCAGATCATCAACCGCCCCCGAAGCCCCAAGCGCCTCAGCCATCTCCGCCGTCGACCCAGCCTCAGCCAGCCGCCGATTCAAGTCCATGTCCGTCATGTCCTGAGATCCTTCCGCTTCCAGGACCTACACAGACCATCTGACACCTCCGGGCGGCGGCCACCCCCAGCAGGCCGGCGTGGCCGACCGCCACCCCTTTGGGGGTGCCGGTGGAGCCGGAGGTGAACAGCACATAGGCGGTGTCGCCCACGCGCAGCGGCGCCAGCCGCTCGGCGTCGGTGATCGCCTCGGCGCGGCGATCGGCGAGGTCGAGGGTGTCCAGGGACAGCACCGGGCGCCCCCCGGCGCCGGCCACGGTGTCCGCGCCGCGGGTCAGCACGCACACCGCCTCGACCGCGTCCAGCACCGTGGTGAGGCGCTGCACGGGGTGGGCCGAGTCCACCGGCACATAGATCCCGCCGGCCTTGATTACCGCCCACCACGCCACCACCAGCTCCGCGCACCGATCCAGGGCCACGCCCACCGCCCGCTGCGGGCCCACCCCGGCCTCGATCAGCACCCGCGCCAACCGGGTCGACCACTCATCGAGCTGGCGATAAGACACCTGCCGGTCCCCGTCGATGACCGCGACCGCCTCCGGATCGGCGGCCACCGCCGCCGCCAACACCTGCCCCACCAGCCCCACCGGCGCCCCCACCGTGGCCCCCGACCACCCCGAGAGCACCAACTCACGCTCCCCGCCATCCAGCAACGACACCTCACCCACCACCACCGACGCATCCACCACCAGCAGCCGGTCGAAGAGTGACTCCAGACGGGTTATGTGCAAGGTGATGTCGTCGGCGCTGTAGCGATCGGGATTCCAGGCCAACTGAATTCGCGGCGCGCCGTGACCCAGCCGCGGATAGATGTTGACCGCTATGTCGTGTATCGGCCCGTTGGTCAAGATGTTGTACACCGGTTCGGAAGGCCCGAATTCGAACGGGGTCGCGAAATCGAGGATGTTGATGATCGGGCCAAAATCGAGATTGTCGAGATGGGTGGCCCCGGCGATGACGTCCGGCCAGCGCCGAAACTGTTGATGCCGAAGCGCACCGACCAAGGCCTTGGCGACCTGATCGGTCAGTTCGCCGATGGTGTCGCCATCCTCGACGCAGATGCGCAGCGGCACCACATTGGCCACCATGCCCGCAGCCTTTTTCAAGGCCGCAGTCGTGCGCGCCGAGACCGGCAGCGACATGGAGACATCTTGTCGCCCGGTGGTTTTCGCGATGAACACTGCCATCGTCGCGATAACCCTGGCGACATCGAGTTGGTTGTTCTCGGAAAGATGCCGGCACGCCAGTTCGCGCATCTGCGGGTGGCGGGGTGCCACTGACGTCCGCGTCCCGCCCAAGTCGGTGACATCGACGGTACCGCGCAGGATGTTTTGCCAATACTCGGCATCGGCGTGGCTGCGTGAAGACTGCTGATATTTCTGGTCGGCGTCGCGGATCAACGCAAACTCGGATAAGTCGACGTCGGAGGTGTCCGCGACCGATCCCGAGTAGGCGGCCGCGATGTGCCGGATGAAATTGTAGGCGCCATACCCGTCGAAGAGGACATGGTGCGCGCGCAAATAGAAGTACGACAGGTTGTCGGTGATTCGCAACAGCGCCAGATCGGTCAGCTGGTCACCGAGCAGATCGATCGGCCGGTGGTAGTTGTCGTTCATCCAGCGGTGAGCAGCTTCGACCGGGTCCGGTTCGGCACGCAGATCGATGCAACGTAGGGACTGCAACTTCTGCGGGAGTTGGCGGTCGACGATGAAGACCGGTTCGCCGTCGACGAGGGACAGTCGCGCGCATTGCGTGCCGAAGTGCGCCGCCGCCGATTCGCACGCCACCGTGAGCCGCTCGACCTCCACGTGGTGACCGATGGCGAGAAAACCGGCGATGTCGTAAGGGACTTCGGGCCTGAGTTGCTGGACTGCCCACATCGACCGCTGGCCGGCGGTCAATGATCCCAGACTGTCGGGTTGAGTGCGGTAGTTGAGCATGATGGGACGAACTCTCTATTGCGACCAACAGCCAGCAATCGATGGGTTCACACCGTTGAGCTGGCTTGTCAGACAGTCCGGCTGGGCTCGCCGCACAGACACTGGCAGGACGGCCAATGCCCGACTTGTGCTGCCGGCCGGCACCGCGATAGGTGGCCTCCGAACTCGAGTACTGCAGAGGAGGTTCCCAATCAGCGGGTTTCCGTCCGCGTGACCGCTGCGGCGAGGCCATGGGCTTCGACGACTACCGTTGCCGCGTACTAAGGCGCTGATTGGCCGAGGACGCGGGAAAAAAGAAATGATAGCAATAACCCCCTGCCCGCATTAACCTGGCGAGACCTATCGTCCGCATCGACCGGTGCAACCGGTAGAGACTTTTGCCCTCGTCCGCGGTGGCTAAGGTCCCTACCCCCGTTTGGTATCTATGGAGGGAATCCGGCGATGGCACGATCGATGGTCGTCATTCCGAACCAGGCAGCAGACCCGCCCGAGCCGCCGCCAACTGTCGAGACATGGCTGACCGGATCGCATCCTCGGTGCCGACACCCCCGCCATTGCGCATCCCTATGTGCGACAGGCGAATCGACATTTATCCCAGTGCTTCATTGATCGGCAGGCGCTCGACCATGCAGGCCAGCACCCATAATCTGCGGGCGGTGGGGCCGAAGCAGCCGAGCGGCGGCGCTTGGCCCAGTGCTCGTCGTCGATGACCTTGGCTGTCAGTTCATCCTTCAATGTGGCCACCGTGACCTCCATTTCGGAGTCTGCACAAGCTCGGATCCCGACGACCGCTTCGACGCGGCAACGCGTCGACAGACGTCTAAAGCCTCATGGCGGGTCTGCGACAGATCTAGTGTCGCGCGTCTGAAGTTTGTTGACGGGTGTGGGGTAGGACTTCGTCTGCGCTCTTGGTCCATGAGAACGGGTGGCAGCGTTGGTTCCAGCCGTTGATGAAGGCACTGATGGCAGCCATGAGTTCTTTGACGCTGTTGAATGAACCTCGCCGGATGGCTTGGCGGGTGATGATCGAGAAGAACACCTCGACCAGGTTCAGCCATGATCCTGAGGTCGGGGTGAAATGCAGTGTCACGCGTGGGTTCTTGGCGAGCCACGCGGTGATGTCGGCGTGTTTATGGGTGTGGTAGTTGTCGCACACCACATGCAGTCGCCGCCGCGGGTAGGCCCGGGCGACCGCCTTGAGGAAGTCCAGGAACTCGGCCTTGCCATGCCGCTCATAGCAGCGGTCGGTGACCTTCCCGGTCGCGATCTCCAACGCGGCGAACAAGGTGGCGGTGCCGTTGCGCTGGTAGTCGTGGGTGGCTTTTTCCGGCAGGCCCGGGCGTATCGGCAGGATGGGTTGGGTGCGGTTGAGCGCTTGAATTTGGCTCTTTTCGTCAACGCAGAGCACGACCGCCTTCTCGGGAGGGTTCAGATACAGCCCGACCACATCGCGCACCTTGGCCTCCAGCTCGGGGTCGGTGGAGAACTTGAACGTCTCACGACGCCAGGGCTTGACACCGTAGCGCCGCCACGCGCGGGCCACCGTGGCGTCCCCGATACCCAGGTAGCGGCCTAGTAACCGACTCGACCAGTGCGTGACCGCCAAGGCATCCGGCGGTGGTTCCAGCGTCGCGGCGATGATCGCCGCGTCATCGACCGTTTTGGGCCGCCCACTGCGGGCTTCGTCGTCGAGTCCCGCAATTCCGTTGGCGGCGAACCGGTCCCGCCACTTAATCACCGTGGGGCGCGACACCCCCAACATCCGCGCCACGCTCGAGGTACCGGCGCCATCAGCCACCGCCAAGACGATTCTCGCGCGCTCGACATGGCCGGCAGACACCGTCGAGGACCGAGTCCACGACTCCAACGTCACACGATCTTCAGGACTGATTAGCAGTGCAGATGACGGCATACACCATCATCCCACACTGTAAATTTATTAATGACGCGCGACACTAGTGTCGCGCGTCTGAAGTTTGTTGACGGGTGTGGGGTAGGACTTCGTCTGCGCTCTTGGTCCATGAGAACGGGTGGCAGCGTTGGTTCCAGCCGTTGATGAAGGCACTGATGGCAGCCATGAGTTCTTTGACGCTGTTGAATGAACCTCGCCGGATGGCTTGGCGGGTGATGATCGAGAAGAACACCTCGACCAGGTTCAGCCATGATCCTGAGGTCGGGGTGAAATGCAGTGTCACGCGTGGGTTCTTGGCGAGCCACGCGGTGATGTCGGCGTGTTTATGGGTGTGGTAGTTGTCGCACACCACATGCAGTCGCCGCCGCGGGTAGGCCCGGGCGACCGCCTTGAGGAAGTCCAGGAACTCGGCCTTGCCATGCCGCTCATAGCAGCGGTCGGTGACCTTCCCGGTCGCGATCTCCAACGCGGCGAACAAGGTGGCGGTGCCGTTGCGCTGGTAGTCGTGGGTGGCTTTTTCCGGCAGGCCCGGGCGTATCGGCAGGATGGGTTGGGTGCGGTTGAGCGCTTGAATTTGGCTCTTTTCGTCAACGCAGAGCACGACCGCCTTCTCGGGAGGGTTCAGATACAGCCCGACCACATCGCGCACCTTGGCCTCCAGCTCGGGGTCGGTGGAGAACTTGAACGTCTCACGACGCCAGGGCTTGACACCGTAGCGCCGCCACGCGCGGGCCACCGTGGCGTCCCCGATACCCAGGTAGCGGCCTAGTAACCGACTCGACCAGTGCGTGACCGCCAAGGCATCCGGCGGTGGTTCCAGCGTCGCGGCGATGATCGCCGCGTCATCGACCGTTTTGGGCCGCCCACTGCGGGCTTCGTCGTCGAGTCCCGCAATTCCGTTGGCGGCGAACCGGTCCCGCCACTTAATCACCGTGGGGCGCGACACCCCCAACATCCGCGCCACGCTCGAGGTACCGGCGCCATCAGCCACCGCCAAGACGATTCTCGCGCGCTCGACATGGCCGGCAGACACCGTCGAGGACCGAGTCCACGACTCCAACGTCACACGATCTTCAGGACTGATTAGCAGTGCAGATGACGGCATACACCATCATCCCACACTGTAAATTTATTAATGACGCGCGACACTAGGGCACAGAGTCCTCAACCGACTACGGCCAGGTCCGCATGGCAACTTTCTGTTGCGTTGATCAAGCCGGCGCGCATGATCACGTTGCGGCCGTCGCAGCCATGGCCATGCACCCGCCCCCTCCGCCATCGCCGATTTTCTCGCCATCGATCACCATCCGACGTCAAGCGGCTCGTGGTTGCGTGCGACGCAGAGGCGTCTCGGTTCGGCACGCAATGCGCGCGACTGTCCCTCGTCGACGGCGAACCGGTCTTCATCGTCGACCGCCAACTCCCGCAGAAGTTGCAGTCCCTACGTTGCATCGATCTGCGTGCCGAACCGGACCCGGTCGAAGCTGCTCACCGCTGGATGAACGACAACTACCACCGGCCGATCGATCTGCTCGGTGACCAGCTGACCGATCTGGCGCTGTTGCGAATCACCGACAACCTGTCGTACTTCTATTTGCGCGCGCACCATGTCCTCTTCGACGGGTATGGCGCCTACAATTTCATCCGGCACATCGCGGCCGCCTACTCGGGATCGGTCGGGGGACACCACCGACGTCAACTTCTCCGAATGCCCTGAGCCGCAACGCTGATCGCCAGCATCAGCAGTCTCGCGTTGTCATGCCGATGCCGCGTGACAACAGATAATCGTGCGCGGCGCCCCGACCGATCGAATTTCAGAGAGCGGCGAACCAGCGCTGTTGGCGGGTGCGGGCGAATTCAGCTTTCTCGGCGACAAATTCGGTCGAGGGGCCTCGCAATACCCCGGTCGGCGTCGGACCGCTGAGGAAGTCCGCGTGCATCTTAGCGACTTCTCCGCGGCCAAACTCCATAAAGCAGTCCCCCGCTCCGTCGTAGGGGCCGGGTGGGGGAGTGCCGCGCAAGTCGGCAATGATATTGTCAGCGACGAATTGAGCGGCACGCTCGGCGAACGTGCCGGCTTTTGCAGTAAACGCCGCAGCGACATCGCCCAAGGCATAAACACCGGAAAACCGAGTGGCCAGGTTGGTCTTCTCGACGGGAATCCATCCGTCTGGTGCCAGCTTGGAGTCTGCCACGACCTTCGGAGCCCGGTGCACCGGGATACCGATGAATAAGTCATAAGGAAGTCCTCCGCCCTCGGCAAACTGGGCGACTTTGTCTGCTGTGTTCAGCTGGCACACCGTCCGCTTTCCGACGAAGGCGATTCCTCGCGCGGTCAGGTGCTGCAGAATCGGTTCGGAAACCTCCTTGGCGACCGGCACTGGGGCGCCCATAAAGCCCGTTACGGTAATGCTCACCTGCTCACCTAAGCCCCGGGTGGCGAAATAATCCTCAAGCAGGAAGGCCGCCTCGAAGGGTGCGGGTGGGCACTTGTACGGCTCGCCGAGGACGCTGATCACAATATTGCCGCCCTGAAAAGTCGGTAAGGCGGCACACAGGCGTTCCGCACCGGCCAGTGAATAGTACTCGTAACCATCCTCGGCGAATCCCGGGGTCGCCGCTGGATCATATTGCGCCCCCAAGGCCACAACAAGGATGTCCGCCTGATAGGAACCAGCTTCGGTACGTACGTAGCGGTTTTCTGGGTCAATCGCGGTGATGACTTCCTGCCGGAACTCAACACCTGGGCTGGCGAACGACGCGTATGGCATCCGCACCTCGTCTTGACTGCGTTTGCCGAGTAGCACGTCGAGCTTGGAGAAACCGAACGAGAAGCAATCGTTGCTATCGATCAGTGTCAACCGCACGTGGTCGGCCAGCGACTCGGATAGTCTGGTAGCGAGTTCAAGCCCGCCGAACCCGGCTCCTAGGATCACTACATGCGGCGTCATCGGTTCCCTTCCCGCTGCGGTCGTGTGTTGTCGTTACCGGTGTTACCCCAATGGGCGCGCATAAACAGGCTCTTCGCAATTCAGAGCGCTTGACGAATTGATGGAGCGCTGCTCCCGCGCTAGCAGGGGCTATGCGGATCGCAGAAGCAGATCGGCATGCCGGTGGCCTCGGTGATCTCGGTGTATTGCGCCATCCCCTGCTGGGTCCCCGATCGGCGAGCGACGCCAGCTCTCCGGGATCTCGGGGACTTTGGCCGACATCGCTTCGGCCAGTGTCTGCCGTGTGTTCGCCGCGCAGGTGCAGCAGCACAACAAAAGCGGTGCTGCGCTCGACGAAGGGGGCGATCGCGGAGCCCCGAGGCGGTGCTGCCCGGCACCGAATCCCCTCCGTAAGACTGTTGAGGGCCCACGAGGGGCCGGATAGGGCCGAGATCGCCCTGCGCTGTGGAAGTGACCGTTGCGGCGTCTGGTGGCGTCGGTGTTGCTGGCGCAGTCGAGGAAGTAGGTGGCGCCGAGGTCGTGGTAGGGCATGGCGATGCTGAGCATGTGCCAGATGCGCGATACCTTGCATCAGAGAATTCGCGCTGACGGCTCGCGATTCGAGAGGAAGCCGCTGCGAGCCGCATTACAGCTTCAGGGTGTGTGGCAACCCCGCTAGGCTTGGCCCCCCACCGGCTGCCGCGGATCGCCTTCGGCCGGGTCGTTTAAGTGGCATGCGGCCCTGGTGCGGAACGGCTCGATCAGCTGGGCAAGATATGCCACGGGGTAATTGGGTTTCGCCGCCATTCCGAGGTCGTCGGTACGAAACCGGCGGTGGGGGTCGAATGAGAAGGTGCGCAGGGCGTGATCCCAGGTCAGTGTGAATAACCCGAAGTTGACGTCGCCCACACCAGCCCATTTCAGGTGGTGAAATCGGTGGCCTTCATTGAGCGCCAGAATTAAACGTAGCGGGCCGATCTGGTAGTCGGCATTGGAGTGTTGTAGCAATAATTGGACAGCGATACATACCGCCAGCGCCTCGGCCACCGACGTGGGCATTCCCATAATGACTAAAGGCGCTGTGCCTGCGGCTAGTTCGACTGCGCCGTGCGCGGGATGCTTCATCAGGCCATTGAAGCCGTAGAACCGTTTCACGCTGTGGTGTACCGCATGCAGTCGCCACAGCCAGCCCACTCTGTGACTGACCATATGCGCCAGCGTGATGCCGAGATCGGACACCAACACCGCCAGCAGCACCTGCAGCGCGAACGGCGTCGATGCCGGCCACCAGTGATGAAAAGGGCTCAATAGCGCCGTCACCGGGATGACCAGGACAGTCACCAGGGTCGCGGTCTCGTTGATGAACGCATGCGCCGCGTCGCGGCGCACATCACCGAGTGAGTCGTTCCATTCCTGGTCGTAGGGCAGGGCGCGCTCCACCGCAAACGATAATCCAATTGCCGCGGTGATCAGCACGACCATCCACAATCCGGCCCAGGGTGTGCGGGCTACCGCGATCGCAACACCGTTGATCCCGACGAGCATCAGCGGCACGTACCCGTACCGCGCCAATGTTTTGACCATGGATGGAAGTCTTGAGGCTGGGCGGGGGGTGAGGCATGTACAGATCCGTCGACTTGCACGGTTGAGCACCGGTGGATACTCGAGTGTGTGATGTGGTCTGGCGCGGCGGTCATTGAACCGGGCCGCCTTATCTACGGTGGGCAACTGGGAGCCGCGCACATGCATGCCCACGCCGCTGTCCAGATCGCCGCAACCACCTCAGGGGCTATCGCCTTCATCGACGGCGCCGGGCGGCGGGCGCGGGGGCTTGCCGGGGTCATCCCAGCCGGTGCAGCCCACGCCCTCGACGCCGGCCCCGCTACGGGGCTGATGATCTATCTCGAGCCCACTAGCGCTACCGGTCGCAGGCTGGCCGCGTTGTTGGCTCCGGGTGCCCGTGAGGATGCACGAGCCTGGCTGGCGGCGGCGAGGCGGGTTATCAATCCGACGGAACAACAGGACCTTTGCTCCGCAGCCGGTGCGGTAGTAGAGCAACTATGCGGTTCCGGTTCGGTAGTGTCGAATGAGGGCGCACCGCACTCCAGCGTGCGCGAGGCGATCGACCTTCTGCCCAATTTGCTGTGCGGGCCGGTGCGGCTCACCGACGTGGCGCGTGCGGTGCACCTCTCGGCTGACCGGCTTGGTCGTCTGTTCGCCCGCGACGTCGGCCTGTCATTTCCCGCCTATGTGCGGTGGGCGCGGCTCATCCGGACGATGGAAGTGGCCCGCAGCGGGGGGACCCTGACCGACGCGGCTCACGCCGCCGGATTCACCGACAGCTCACACGCCAACCGGGCGTTTCACGAGATGTTCGGTATCGCCCCGTCCGCCGCGTATAGCAGTGTGCGCCTGCAGTGATCGGCCGCCGCGCGATGCCCGCGCAAGTTGACCGATCAGGCGCTGGGGTGTGACCGCAATAATGTTTTTTTAAAACAGGACCGGATGGCTTCCGGGCAACACGGCGCCGTGGGCCGGGGTCGAGGATCGTTTTGCACTAGGTTGTGCTGAGGCTCGCTCTGGGGGCGCTTGGCGCAAACGTCGGCATCCTCTCTGATCACTTGCGTCCCGGGAGGTGCCTTATCGCGCGGCAGAGCTTTGGTGTTCCCACAGACGTCGCCAGTCCTGTTCTTCTTGTTGTTTGTCGTGATGCAGTTCGTTCGACGGCGCGGTGAGGTGGATGGCGGGGTGGGGCAGGGTGAAGAAGTCTCCTTTGCCCTGGGCGGAGGTGTGTGCGCCGGTGTCGATGTAGCAGTACCCTTCCCCCGAGAGAATGCCGGTGTTATTGGTCAGCTCGAGGTAATGAAGTGCGTTCTCGGCGGCGGCCTTCGCTCCGTTTCTGGCGAAGATCGCTGCTTTGGGCAGGGGTCGGCCGGATGGTGAGGTGACCGTAGTGATGTCACCGATGGCAAAGATGCCGGGGTGCCGGGTTTGCATTGTGGTGGTGTCGACACTGATCCAGCCGGGCCGGTCGAGAGCGACAGCCGGTTCGTGCGGGGGTATGAACATGAGCAGGTCAAAGTCCACGGCGGCGCCGTTTTGGAATGCGATCAACTGATGGTCAGCGTCGACGTGCGAGACGCTGTGTTCGCCGTAGAAATCGATGCCGTCGGCGTTGAGTAGTGCTACGAGTTCGGGGCCAGCATAGGGGCCTGCCGAGGGCATGGGCTGGGCCTCCGGGCTGTAGATCGAAATTTGAGTCGCGGCGCGAGAGCCGTTCTCGGTGAGGAGATCTGCAGCCAGGAGAGCGCCTTCGTAGGGGGCGACTGGACATCGGTAAGGCTGGGAGGTGACCAGGAAGACTAACTTGCCGCCGGTGAAGGTCTGCAGTGCGCGGTGCGCGTCAGCGGCCGCGTCGGCGCTGTAGTAGTGCACCGCCACGCCGGCGGCTACAGCGGCTTGCAATCCAGGGACTTGGTCGATGGCGTTGCGAGCACCAGCGGCGATGATCAAGGCGTCGAAGGCGATCGTGGTGGCGTCGGCCAAGGTGATGGTGCGCGCGCCGGGGTCGATGCGGTGGACCGAGCCGGTAATGGTCGTGACTTCGGACAGTGCGTCGGCAGCGGGGCGGATGGGCACGCTGTCCTGGTCGCGCCAGCCGCGCATCACCCACGGTAGGGTGAATCCGAGAAAATGCGAGAAGTCTTCGTCGATAACGGTGATGTCGAGGGCGTCAAAAGTGACGTTGGACTCGGTGAGTTCGTGGATGACACTGAGTCCACCGATGCCGGCGCCGACGATAACAAGCTTTTGCTTGGTGTGCATTTGTTTCCCCATCTTTCTTCTGTCTGGACCGAGTGTGCGAACTGAGTGTCAAGAGGGTTGTCGCAGCACTGGATCGGCGGGTACCCGGCCTTTGACGGCAATGACGTGACGGCTCGCAGCTGGCGCCGGTGGTCGTGGCGAAGACGCGGCATTGCACGGCATGCACACACGCTGGTGACGCATTAATCACGGCGCGCCGCCGGTGCAGCGGGATGAATTGAGCTGCGGTCCAGCTCGCACCGCATCAGACAACGATGCCGATGCCGGACGACCGCGTCGAGCGATGTGTCTGAGATTGCCGCGGGGTGGTTTGGCGGGCGCCCACCGCGCCCAGGACGTGCGCCACGGCGCCTCCCTCGGACGGGGTCCGCCGCGGTAGTGCTTATTACTTACCGCCGGCGAGGCAGCTTGCGTGCGGCGGCGCCCTGTACCGCATTGACAGCGGCCTTTAGCCGGCGGACTTGCTGGGAGTTGCGCACTTCGCCCGGTTTGGGCCGATGATTCTCGTCCCTCGTTGAGGATGGCCAAGCTCATCGGCTGCCTATCAGCGGCCGACCCAGTCGTCTCGGGGACGTCGCCGAGCCGAAGTTCGTAGATTTCAGGGCATCGGACACACCGGGTCAACCCCATCCGCACCGCCAAATCAGCGTGAAGTGAGCTTGCCATAACCCTTTTATACCATACCCCCTACGGTATTACGGCGACAGGGTTGATGCGTCGAACGCCGCGGCGGACGCCCGCGGCCCGGTATCAGAAGCGCGCACGGAGAACCCGAAGGCTGTACGGATTATGTTGGTGCGCATCGCAATCTAGCCCGAATCCATCGGGTTAGAGTTGGCGGGAGACCTTAAGAGGTGTTAAGGCACTGGTTCCTCGCGTACACCTTCTCCTCATGCTTGCCGGAACCAGACCATCCGGTAGTACTGGCCTGTCCCGTCGTTGTCGGGGCTGCTTGCCACCCTTACCGGCGTCTCCCGGTTCGGGCTGCCCGCAGCTTCGCTATGCTTCTGCGACAGCACAACGGCGCGGGTCTCTCACTTCCGCGCGATATCAAGATCGGCCCAGACCGGCCGCGGGTCGTGTGGATTCCATGCGGATCACGGAAGTCAGTACACCTCAAGGGCTTTCGCGAAACTCTGCAATGATCGTGGTGTCATCCAATCGATGGGTGGGGTCAAGTGCCGATAACGCGCTCGCCGAATCCTTCAACGCCTCACTCAAACGCGAGATCCTGCAGGACCGCACCTGTTGGCCGAACACGGCGTCCTGCCGTCGCGAAGTCTCCGCTGGCTGGCCCGCTACAACACCAAACGACGCCACTCCCGATGCCGTCATTCCAGTCCGGCCACCTACGAAAACAACCACACAACCACTACGCTGCCACAAGCGGCGTAACCATAAATCCCGTGTCCACCACATGGGGTCAAGGCCCGATCAGACGTGCCCCGCGATGCGTGGGCAAGAGGCGCCGTCTAGCCCGCTTTGGTCAAGGTGAACAGTTGGTGGTGTTCAACGATATAGCAGGTCGGTGGGGTGTGTGGGAAGTCCACTTGCCCCGCGGGCGTAAAGTGCACTTCACCCTTGAGTGTAATAGGGTCCCACCACTGTACGACGCTCACCGGATGGGATCCGGGATCCCATAAGCTGTCGGCCATTTGGTATAGCGGACAGTCAAGACCATCCGGGATGGTCCGTGAATTGACATATCGGCCGTCTATGAATGGGGCGTCAAAACTTCGCCCTAACGCAGTTGTCACGTGAGCGATGCAGTCCGGGCTGCAGGTCGTATTGACAGTCCACGTCCCCGTACCGCCGTCGGCGTCCGCGTAGAGATAGACCCTGAGGGGGACCCTGTTGGTGGTCCAGTCGCTATGCGACTTGGGTGGGTGGGTCGTGGTCCACTGTAGAGCGAATTCGGCTGGGGTGAGTTCGCCGTGGGCGGAGTGGGGCCGGTTGGCGTTGTAGTCGCAGCGCCAGTCGTCGATCAAATAACGAATTAGGACAGTCTCAGCGATCTCTCAGCGTGCGATACCTACGCTCAATCTGCGCGGCGATCACGCCCAATAAGCGCCGATCACGCCCAATAATGAGGATGGTAATCGTGGTATACCCGCACGCGGATGCGCAGTGGCGGAGGGGTTTCGCTGGCGGATCGTTTCAACGCCGAGTAGCTCTGGCGGCCAACGTAACTCGGCGCTGCAGCGACGTCAGCTTCCGGTTTAGCGCGGGAGCGGTGCGCAACACTGCTGCGGCCGCGCCGATGGTAGCGCCCCGCTGATGCGAATGGCGGGTTTCTACCTAGAGCAGGTCACGGTTACCCGCGGCACGGCTCCGCTGTTAGCGGAGGTCAGTGCGAGCATTCCGGCTGGCTTCTGCACCGCTGTGATCGGTGCCAGCGGGGCCGGGAAGTCGACCCTGATGCGACTGCTGAATCGGCTCGCTGAACCCACGACTGGCCGAATCATGCTCGATGATGGAGTGCCGCTTGCCGATATGGACGTCATAGCTTTGAGGCGTCGGGTTGGGCTGGTGGCGCAAACCCCTGTATTGCTGACCGGCCGAGTGCTTGAGGAGGTCCGCGTTGGCCGTCCGGGCTTGTCCGAGGCCGAGGTGGTTGAGTTGCTCGAGCGTGTGGGGCTGGGGCCGAGGTTCATTGTCCGCGCGACCGCGGAACTGTCGGGCGGGGAGGTGCAACGGGTGTGTCTGGCGCGGACGTTGGCCGTTGAACCAGACACGCTGCTCCTTGACGAGCCGACATCTGCGCTCGACAGCGCCTCGGCCGAGATGATCGGCGCGTTGGTGAATGACTATGTGCGCGAGGGCGGAAGCGTGGTGTTGGTCAGCCATGACCACGGCCTGATTGACAGCGTCGCCGCGCAGGTCTTAGTGCTCGAGGATGGCCGTCTGGTCGCGTGCGCGCGGCCCGGCGGCATCGATACGCATTCGACTTTCAGATCGCAATCAAAACCGTCGGCGATGAGTCGCAGCAGTTGCGGTCTAACGAGGTAGCGCCAAGTGCGCCCGCTAGTAGCGATGTAGAGAACCAAGGAATTATCCGGAAAACAATGTAAAGGGAGTGTCCGTGATGGTGTGGTACGGGGTCGTGACGAAGGCGGCACCAGCAGTGGTTACTGGCCTGGTCGGAGCGGTTGCGTATGACGGCCTGCGCAGGGTGGCGAGGAAGCCGCTGCGAGCTGCAGCCGTTTCTGTGACGGCGTGGGGTCTACGTGCTGCGCGCGAAGCCGAGGAAGGCGCCGAGCGGGCTCGATTAGCGGTCGCCGATGTGGTCGCCGAGGCCGCGGAGAGAGTGGGAAACGAGACGTCACCGCCAACGGCTCACTCCGCAAACGACCCCGCGGAGACTGACGATGCCGTGCGCTGATGCCGGCGTCCGACCGACCTTGGTCTCCGCCGCGGCAGGGCGCATGCGTGTGCACGCCGTCAGCTTCCGTCATGATGCAGAGCGGGCCGCAGCAATCGAGGAGATGGTCGTCGAGGTCGTCGGGGTGCGCGCCGTACGTGCATATCCGCGAACTGCATCCGTCGTGGTTTGGTATGCGCCCGAAGCCTGCGACACTGCTGAGATCCTGTCGGCGATCGCTCGCACTGAGCACATTGATGCCACGTCAGCGGGCGAACGCCAGTTTCGCCATCCGGATGCTCGCAGCCGCACCAGTGTGGTGAGCAAGATCGTCGGTGGACTAGTCCGATCATTGTCGAATCCGCGCGCTGACGCGTTAGACACTCCACCGGAGATCAAGAGGCTGCATGCGGCGCTGGACCGTATCGGTGGCAATTACCTGGGGCCTGTCATCGCCGGCCATAAGGCGCCGAGCAAGGACATTCAGCACGAAATTCCCACCCGCTCGCGGTGGATGTGGCTGGCCCTACCGCCGGGAATCGTAGCCATGGGATTCACAGGCGTCGCCATTCGCCGGCTACTGCGGTGGACGGCGCATTTCGGGACTCATTCAGCACGATCGCGTGCGGTGCGGATCCGGCGGCCCACATCACCCCTTTCCGCGCTGGCAACATCGGCGTTGGCCGTACCGAGCTGGGGCGGGGTAGGCGTATCACTGTTGTTAGTCACCGTAGCCGGGGCCATCGCCTATCGGCAGCGGCTGAGTCTCACGCGGGAGCTTGTCGTCTCTTGCGCGCGCGCTGCAGTGCAGCTGGTAACCGCGGGTGCCCTTCTTCGGATCTTGTTCCAGCGGACAAGTCTGCTCGGCGCCGCGGGGTGGATCATCCTGATGACGACTGTTGCAGGGCAGGTCGCCGGCCGTCGCGCTCCGGGACTCCGGAACGCCCGGGTTTTCGCTACGGGCGGAGTTGCCGCCAGCACTGGCGTCACGCTCGCCGCTCTGCTGGCGGGGCGGGTGATTACCGCCGAGACCCGAGTGATTGTTCCGGTCGGCGGCATGATTGTCTCGTCCGCCATGCTGGCCGCCGGAAGTGCGTTGCGCCGACTCGGCGACGAAGTTCGCCAGTCTCGGCCGGCCATCGAGACTCGACTATCCCTTGGCCAATCCGGACCACAGGCGATATCGCCTTATCGGCGGTCCGCCCTGCGGACTGCGCTGATTCCGGCGATCGATTCCACGAAGGTGGTTGGGTTAATCAGCCTGCCGGGTGCCATGACCGGACTGATCCTGGCCGGAACCAGTCCGCTTACCGCGATCCGGTACCAGATCGTGGTGATGTACATGCAGCTCGCTGCTATCGCACTAGCCGCGCGCGTAACGCTCTTCCTCGCAGAAGGGTCGCTCTTCGACGACGCGGTACGCCTGAATTACATGAATCTGCCTGACGACAGCTGACCGCACCGGATCTCGAACCACGTTGCGCAGGTTGTCAGCGTCGAATTGTTCAGGCATGCATTCGGCCGCGTCAGCCACCTTAGCGTCGATAGACATCGCTCACTTTGTGCACTCGATAGGGAAGGATCACCAGAGTGACGACTCCGCAGGGACCACGGAATGAAGGGCGCCCACCGGGTTGGCAGCGTCCTGGCGACCAGCGACCCCCGGCGCCCGGAAATCCGTACGGCGGCAGGCAGCATCCAATCGATCCCTGGGCCGGACGGGACCAGCAGCCGCCGGGTTCGTCACAGCCGACCAAGAGTTTCTCCCCGGGCAACGCAAGTGCACGACGGCCGAACCAGCCGCCACCCGAAAGCCCGATGCATGGCCGGTCGACGCCTGGGGCAACTCCGAAATATGAGTCCGGCGGTGTCCCGAAGGCGAAGAAGCGCAGGCTTCGCAGTCCGCTGTCCATCGCGCTGATCGTTCTTGTGATCGTCATCGGCGCATTGATCGGCGTCGAGCTTTATGCCCGCAACACCGCGAACAGCAAGATCGCCACGGCGACGGCGTGCAAGGTGAAAGACCAGGCCACCGCGTCGTTCAATTTGACCCCGCCGGTGACGTGGCAGTATCTAACCGATCACTACACCAATATCACCATCAACACCGCGGGTAATCAGCTGCAGGACGCCAGGGGCATGAAATTGAACCTGAGCTTGACAGACGTCAAACTTGACAGCACGCCCGACTCCAAAGGCACAATCGGTGCGATCGATGCCACGATCACCTGGACGGCTGACGGCATCAAGCAGACTGTGCAAAACGCTATTCCGACGGTAGGCGAGTTCGTCACTCGAAGTGTCACCACTCACCCTGCCGACAAAACCGTCGAGCTCAAAGGTATTTTGAACCAGATTGTCGCCAAGCCGACGGTGGAGAAAGGCGGGCTACGATTGGAGATCGTTAGTTTTAATGCGGTGGGCTTCAAGTTGCCGAAAGAATCGGTGCAGTCGTCGCTCGACGAATACACGACGGACCTGACCACGAAACTGCCATTAGGAATCAAAGCGGATCGGGTGGATGTGACCGACAACGACGTCATCGTTCACTTATCCTCACGTAATGCCACTATTCCCGCTGGCGAAAATGGCCCGAGTGATCCTTGCTTCGCAAACTTGTGAGCTAACGCCACGCTGGAAATTCGAATCGTATCTCATCGAGTTCAACAGATTGTCGGTATAACAACATTCAAGCCGATTCTCAATTCGAGTCGATGCGCTCAGCGCTGACGGGAACCAAGGGTATTGCTGCCAGAGCACACACTGCGCATGCCCCGAATGCGAACGGATACCCTGCCACGGTGATGAGCGCACCGAACGCCGGCGGCGTGACTGCCGCGGTCAACCGCTGACAGGTGTTCTGAACGCCAAGAGCTCGCCCGCTCCAAAACGGCCCCCCGTATTCGGTGATCGCAGTGGCCGCCAGCCCGTTATAACCCACTGCTGTTACGGCCGCGAACACCATGATCGCTGCGGTGAATGGCGAATTCAGATAGTCGTTCAATGCCAGCAGCGCCAGGGCAAAGAAACAACCTACGGCGATCAACCTTTTCGGTTGCATCCGAGAACCCGCGCGATCTGACCACCGGCCAACAACGATGCGCCCCAGCGCGCCGAGCAACTGCGCGACGGTCACTAGCGCACTTGCCGCCGGAATCGACCAACGATGCTCGGTGATCAGCCAGACGAGCATGAACGTAATCGTCACCTGTTGGGGCACCATCAACAGGGCTGAAACTAGGTGGATTCGCTGCAGTGTCCTTGACCTCCGGTAGGGATTGGCCACCTCCTCGGAAGCGTTTGCGTGGGAAGGGCGCGGTGGGTCGGTCAAGCAGACCCGGCAGGCCAGTGCGGCTACAGCGCACGCGATCGCCGGATACAGCAGGGCGGCAAAGAAGCCGTTTTCGATCTCGATCAGCTCGGGCAATGCCACCGCGCCGATCGCAACGCCCAGCGGCTGCGCGGTCTGGCGAATTCCCATGGCTAGGCCGCGTTGGTCAGCCGGGAACGAGCCGGCTACCAACCGCCCGCCGGCGGTGTTGGCGCTGGCAGCGGCCATCCCACCGACGAACATCAACGCGCCGATCGCCACAAGGGAGCGTTGAGGCGCGGCCGCGAACGCCGCCGCGGCAGTCAACCCCAGGCCCGCGGTGAGCACCCATCGCTCACCGACGCGATCCACCAGATATCCCCAGCCGATCAGGGTCACCACCATCCCAAAGCTCGGCATGGCCGACAGCAGTCCGGCCTGCGCGAGCGAGGTGTGACGTTCGGTCTGCAACGCGGGAATCAGAAACACTCCACAGTTGATGAACAGAAACGCGCACGAGGTAGCCGCCACCGATATTGCCAGCGTCAACCAACGTCGAGGTGTGCCGATAGCGGGGGCGAGCTCCGACTGCTGCTTCGGCATCGGTGTCCTTTGTGCGCGAGTTGTTGGCTTCGATTGCGCCACCGCATAAGTCGCGTGGCCGCAGGGTGGCCGTCAGTGCGGGCGGCACGTCCTAACGTGTACAGCCGATTACGCTAGGAGGCGGTCGCTGAGAAGCCGCTGAGAGGCCACGACCACTTCACCAGGATGACCAACTAACGCGGTATTGGGTCGTCGCCGGTCCGGGTGAAGACCTCGTCGTAGTGCCCACCAGTACATGCGCTACCCGTAACAGTCGACAGGCCGCCTCCCGAGAGCTGCGTGATGGGGTCTGGGACGGGGTTGGGCAGTGGGAACACAGCGGTCAACCTGGTGTGACTGGTCCCGCCGGCCGGGCAAGGCGTGTTTTCCTCTGTGTTTCGCGTCCAAGCTCCGTTCTCAAAGATGAAGAGTTCATGCCGACCACTGCCGTCGGTCTGCAGAAACCGGCTCAGGCATCGGTCCCCGTCGCGGAGGCAGATCGTGTCCACGCTGTAGTCCGCCTCCTCTGGCGGCTTGGATGACGGTCCGGTGACCGCAACTTTCGACCGGTATATGCCATGCAGGTACAGTGCCTTGGATAGCTTGCGGGGCGGCAGCTTGGCCGGGTCGGGCACGCTGGAAAGATCAGCGTCGCCGGTGCGGGTGAACGTCGCTGTACGTTTGATATAGCAGCCGATGGAGTCCTCTATCCATTCGCCGGACAGTGTCCCGTTCGGCTGTTCCCGCAGGTAGATCCAGTGCCACTCGCGTTCAGCTTTGCCGTTGCATGATTCAGGTGCGTCGATGATGGTGGTGCCGTACCAGCGGTTGCCGATCAGGTCGAATATTAGACTCGGCTCGTCGAAGGCATCCCCCGACGTTCGCGCTGCGGTGGCCACGCACCCTTTGGTCCCGCACATGGACCGCAACTGCCAGACCTCGGTCTCTGCCGGCTCGCCCCCGGCCAACTCTTTGCCGGTTACGTCGAGTTGCGGGCCGTAGGCCACCTTGTAGGTGCCCGTGAACGGGCCGGAGTTAGGTGCGGCGACAGGCGTCGAACTTTGTTCAGAACTGCTCACCACGATCGTGATGACGATGCCGAGTATTGCGATCAACGCCGTGATGCTTGTCGCGAAGATGATGGTGCGTTTCCGATTCCGTTGTGGTTCATTCGCAATGCCGCCGCCCGGCGAAGTCCCGGCGCCTTGCCTCTGAGGTCCTGTCGGAGGATGGCCAGACACGTTGGGTTCGCCAGCATTTCTGTACCCCGCAGTCGCGTACGGAGTGATTTGGGTTGCGTCCGTGTGTGAGACCTGACCGCCGATCGTGGCCGGGTAGTAGTTTCGCGGCACGTTGCCGGGCATCGCTATCCGGGTGTCGAGGTGAACTGGCACCGGCACCTGCATCGCTGCGGTCCGCGTCAGCGGCCCGACCTCTCCCAATGCCGCACGGGCCGCCCCGGCCATCTCGAGCGCAGTGGAATAGCGGTCGTCGGGATTCTTCGCCATTCCGGTCGCAACGACCGTGTCGAGTTCGGGAGGCAATCCACGTTTTAACGCTGATGGCCGGGGTGGGGGCAGGCCTAGGTGACCTCCGATTTGCTGTTCAACGCTCTTCCCGGGGAACGGTTGGCTGCCGGTCAGACACTCGTGCAGGACGCATGCCAGCGCATAGATATCACCGCGAGGGTCATTGTGCCCGGTGTTTATTCGTTCTGGCGCCATGTAGGCCCAGGTCCCGATCACGCTGCCAGCACCGGTGATTGAACTGTCCGAGGCCGCGCGGGCGATGCCGAAATCGATCAAGTACGCAAAGTCGTGTTCGGCGACCAGAATGTTAGATGGCTTGACGTCGCGGTGCACCAATCCGATCCGGTGGGCGGCGGTTAGCGCCGATGCGATCTGCTCGATGATTCCCACCGCCGCTCGGGGTTCTATCGGACCTTGGGCGATGATGGACTGCAGGTCTCGACCGTCGATCAGCCGCATGTCGACGTAGAGCCGGCCGTCGATTTCACCGAAGTTGTGGATCGGAACCACATGCGGTTCGGTGAGACCCGCCGCTGCCAGTGCCTCCCGACGGAATCGCTGTGTGAACATCGGATCGTTCCCCAGGTTCGCGGGCAGCACTTTGACTGCGACCACGCGATGGGTTTCGGTGTCGAGTGCACGCCAAACATCACCCATGCCTCCGCGACCAATCAGCTGAATCAGCCGGTATCGGCCAAACGGCGTTCCTTCCGATTCCACCACGCCCCCTCATTTCTTCCGGACGCAAACCTCGGGATGAAATGCTTATGGCTGGTCGCAGCACCTGGCAAATCGCTCTCAGCGTTATCTCAGCGTTGCTGTTTTTCGGTGTAGCGATCGAGAGCCGATGCCCGTTCGGCTCGGACGAATCCTGTTCCTTTGCAACGAATCTTCTGGACGCCGGGTGGTGGGCATACGGGCCTGGATACGACCCGGATGTGGCCGAGTGGTGCGTCGTACTTCAGTTGTTGTGAATTTCTCAGCGCCTTCTCAGCGGCCCGTTCATACGCTGACACTCCCACGGACAGGAAATCTTGCATTGCTTTTCGGTCACGCGGGTCGTGTAATCCCGAATTCGTTCGCTTAGCGATTTCGGGCGGCATTCAACCGAAATCCCGTCGCAAGTATGGAGCAAACGATGACCCATCAGACCGATTCGGTCTCCCGGCCCCACTATCTCAGTCAGGTCGCCGCTGGCGACGACGCCGTTGACGACCATCTCACTGAACGATGCGCCCGCGGTGCTGCCGATGCGCTGGCCAGGCCGTTGTTGCGCGGCTGGATACACCTTTATTGCGCCATCGCGGCTCTGTTCGGCGGGACCGCATTGGTGGTGGTGTCCTGGGCTTTGGTATCCAATCGTGCCGGACATGCCACGTTGGCATACGCGTTGGCGATCGTTGCGATGTTTGCCGTGAGTGCGATCTATCACCGCGTCCACTGGGAGTCCGCGGAAGCCCGGCAGTGGATGCGACGCCTCGACCACTCGATGATCTTTGTGTTCATCGCCGGCACCTATACCCCGTTCGCGAGGCTGGCTATGCCCCACTCGACTGGGCTCGTGGCGCTGGCCATCGTGTGGGGTGGTGCCGCGGCCGGAATAGCGCTGACTCTGTGCTGGCCGTCAGCTCCGCGCTGGGTAGGCGTGATGCTTTATCTGCTGCTGGGTTGGGTCGCGGTTTGGTACATGGGAATGATCCTGAATAACGCCGGAGCGATGGCGACGGCGCTGCTGATTGTGGGCGGGGTGCTGTACAGCATCGGCGGGGTGTTCTACGCGCTGCGCTGGCCTGACCCCTGGCCGGCGACCTTCGGTTATCACGAGTTCTTCCACGCGTTCACTGCGCTCGCGGCGGTCTGCCAGTACATCGCTATCTGGTATGCGGTCTTCTGACCCAATCCCACTCATCGAGTCGAATCGCGTGACCGAAAAGCCCAGCGGGGAAAGGAAATAGGAGATGCAGGGTACATACGGCGCGTTCATCGGAGTTTTCCTGATCGGCTTGCGGGAAGGCTTAGAGGTGACGCTCATCGTGAGCATCGCCGCGGCATTCCTCAAGCGGAACGGCCAATCAACCCGTGCCATGTTTGCTGCAGTTGGGGTGGCCATACTCGTTTGTGTCGGTGTCGGCGTCGGCCTGAACATCCTGTCTGAAGATCTGCCACAGGCGCAGCAGGAGATGCTGGAAACGATCATCGGTGTCGTTGCCGTGGCGTTTGTCACCACCATGGTCATCTGGATGAACCGCAACGCCGGCCGGCTGCAAGGGGAATTGGAGCACGAGGCCGAGGAGGCGGTGACACGAGGTGGGTCGATGGCGCTGGTCGTCATGGCTTTTCTCGCTGTTCTCAAGGAAGGCTTCGAACTGTCGGTGTTCCTGCTGGCGGCTGCGCAGAACTCGCACGGCAGCCGCTGGCCGGCAGTTGTGGGCGGCGTGTCGGGCATCGCAGTGGCGATCGCGGTAGGCGTCGCAATCTACTACGGCGGCTTGAAACTCAACCTGAACCGTTTCTTCCGGATCACCGCCGGTTTTCTAGTGCTGATTGCCGCTGGATTGGCGCTGAACGTGGTGCGCACAGCGCACGAGGCAGGATGGCTGGACGTCGGCCAGCAACAGCTTGTCGACTTGTCATCCTGGATTCCTGAAAACTCCGTGCAAGGCGCGCTGATCACCGGCATGTTCGGCATACCCACCGATCCCCGGCTCATCGAAGTGCTCACCTGGGCGTTCTATGTAGTCGCGGTGCTGGTGGCCTTTCTCTGGGAGAGCAGGAAAGTACGCGATCGTGAAGCCGCGTTCGAGTCGTGCTAAGCACACCGTCATCGAGGGGCGAAAAAGCGGCCCGATACCGTGCCTAGTGAATCTCGGGAGAGGGCTGGCGGGGCAGTTGCGTGTCGTGAGCGACTGGGCAGCTAGCGGGCAAGGCTGATGGAACCTGCCTGACCGCACGCACTTGGATCAGTGCGCCCCGGCCGGGAACGTGGATGACGTGTTTCGAATTCTGCGCCTCGTCTTTGGCGGTAGTGGAGCTCAATTCGGTCCGGCGCAGAACTTCCCGCAAGACGACTCGCATCTCGACCATGGCGAAGGTGCTTCCGAGGCAGCGCCGGTTGCCACCGCCGAAGGGCAGCCAGGTTGTGGGACTCAGGTTTGCGCCGAGCATGCGGTCGGGGTCGAAGCGTTCCGGATCGGAATAGATGGCGTCGCTGGCGTGGACCAGCCCAATCGCAGGGACCACCATGGTGCCGGCCTCGAGGTGGTAGCCGGCGACCGTTGCCGGCCTGGTCAGCATCCGCCCGATGCCGGACAGTATTGGACGAACCCGCAGCGTCTCTTTGGCCACCGCGTCGAGGTACTCATCACCGGCCGGGTCGCCTCCGCGCTCGCGTCGGCCGCATGGACCGCTTTGACCAAAGCGGCTGGATGACGAGTCAGGCGCTCCAGCGCCCACGCCAGCGCCGTCGCGGTGGTGTCGTGGCCGGCTACCAGCAGTGTCATCAGCTGGTCACGCAGTTGTCGGTCGGTCATTAAGCGTGCGTCTTGGTCGGCCGCCCGCACCAGCATGGCCAGCGTGTCAGTCCGTGCGGCGAGGTCGGGGTCGGCGCGACGATCGGCGATCTCGGCATAGAGAAGGTCGTCGGCTTCTGCGATGCGGCGCTGCAACCCGCGCCAGGGGCGGGCGGCGCATCAGTCGCGGGTTCGCGAGCGCCAGTACCTCCCAGGGCCCTATATTGAGCAGACGTGGCATCACCTTGCGTAGCGCTGCCAGCCGCGTCGGTTGGGTAGCGCCAATCACTGTCCGCAGGATCACTTCAAGCGTGATTTCCGACATCTTGGGCGCCACGGCGAAGCGCGTGCCGACCGGCCATGTTGCCACGTTCGCCGCGGCAATCTGGGCGATCAGGTCAGCTTGCCGGGCGACGGCGGCGTGGTGGAAAGGCGGCATCATCAGGTGGCGCCGGTCCCGATGGACTTCGTCGTCGATCACCAACAGGGAGCTGTCCCCGAGTAGCCCGCGCAATCTCGTGTTTGCCTCGCCGGCATGGAAGACGCTGGGATCCCCGGCGAACACCGTCTTGATGTCGGCCGGGTCGGCGAGATAGACCAGTGTGCCTCTCAGCGGGACTCGTACCGTGAAAACGTTGCCGTAGCGGCGTTGACAGGCGGAGAGGAACCTCAGGCCCCGACTCGGCAGGAATGCGGCTCGCATCGGCAGGCGACGTCCCGGCGGAACCGCAACGGGCGTCGCAGCTCGTCGTTTCGGTCATCGGCGGTCACCTGACATGTTGTCGAAGTGTCCACTGCGGCAACATTGTTCACGCCTTGGATGCACGGGCATCAGCCTCTCGTCAGCGAACTCAACGCCACCACCGCTGCCGTCGGACATCGGGTGGTCGTTCTTGGGTCTCCGGTCCGGATGGCACCAAGTCGGCCGGCACCAGCGGGATTGCCAGTAACGGGAACAGCCCGCACAGCGCCCGCGCCAGGCAGATAGACGAAAGCAGTCATCACCCTGCCGGACATCGGAGCTCATGCGCTGCGTGGTGTTCTGAAAACCTAGTGCACGTCCACTCTAGAGCGGCCCGGCGAGTTCGGTGATTGCTGTCGCCTCCAAGCCCTTGTTGAGTTGCGGTGGGGTCCAGAGAGAAGATTCGGCGCAGCAGAACGCCCTGTTCCTCAGCGAATCCACAGCCCGGCAGAATCAGACTGTGCCAATGTCTGCGATCTGGCCGTTTCGGCGCAACGGCCCGGTGGCGCGATCAATGTGGCCCTTGCACTTGGGCATCTCAGCTCGCTCAGCCGCCGCATCGGCTGCGGTGGTGTTCGTTGCGTTCGCGCTGGCAGGTGCGGTACTGGACTTGATTCTGTACCGGACTCTGTTGGCCGGCGTCGACGATGCCACTGCCGGCCGAGTGCGGCATATCACGGGGGCGCTGCAGTCCAACTCTTGGAATGACCTTGATAGCGCCCTTTTTGGTACAGACCTGCATGTGGTCGCGATCCAGCTGATCGACCACGATGGCAAGGTCGTCGAGCGGTCGGGAGCCGCGCCCACAACACCGCTGGTACCCATCACCGAGTTCGACCACACTTTGCGCCGCGGCATGACCGACGATGCGGTGGCCAACGACGACATGCGAGTCAGTGGGCAGCGGGTCATGACACCGTCAGGTGACTACACGGTGATCGTGGGAGGAGACAGCGAGGCAGTCGAACGGACCGCGCGGACCGTCGCGCTGTTGCTGGTCGTCAGTGCTCCGATCATCGTCGCGGTCGCAGCGGCGGCAACCTACCGACTCGTCGGACGATCGCTGCAATCCGTGGACGCGATCCGCAGCCGAGTGGCCGAAATCTCCATGTCCGGCTTGGCTGAACGCGTACCTGTTCCCAGCAGTCGCGACGAGATTGCGGCGTTGGCCGTCACCATGAACGAAATGCTTGTACGCCTCGAGGCCGGTCACCGCGCTCAGCAGCGGTTCGTCGGCGACGCTTCCCATGAACTGCGCAGCCCGCTCGCCACAATCATCTCGGGGCTGGAAGTTGCTGAGGCTCACCCTGAGTTGCTCGATGCGGAGTTGGCATTCAACACACTTCTGCCAGAGGCGCAACGCATGCGCACTCTGATCGAAGATCTGCTGTTGCTGGCGCGAGCCGACGAGCAAAGTGTGGTGCTGCGCAGAGTCGAGACCTCGCTGGATGAGATTGCTGAGACCGAGGCCGCTCGTGCGCGACGGGAAGGCGGATGCGCGGTTGATACCGAAATATCACCGGCCCGCCTGGTCGCGGACCCGGACGGCATATCCAGAGTTGTCCGCAATATCGTGGATAACGCTGTCCGTCATGCGAATTCGCGCGTCGTCATCGAAGTCAGCAGTCGAGACGGTGCCGCAACGGTCGCGGTCAGTGATGACGGTCCAGGCATTGCACCGGCCGATCGTCGCCGGGTGTTCGAACGTTTTGTGCGGCTCGATTCACATCGCGCCCGCACCGGGGGCGGAGCCGGATTGGGTTTGGCGATCGTCGCTGAAGTCGTGGCGGCCCACGGTGGTAATGTCACCATCGACGACCGACCCGGCGGTGGGACCACAATGAGCGTGTCACTGCCTCAGCACGTCAACCGATAACCGACGCCACGAACTGTCTCAATCGTGTTGGTACCGAACGGAACGTCGATCTTGCGCCGTAGATATCCCACGTAAACCTCGACCACGTTGTCGGGTCCCTCGTAGTGCGCGTCCCAGACGTTGCGCAAGATCTCGGCTTTGGTCACTACTGCGTCTTTGTTGCGCATCAGGAACTCCAGCAACCCATACTCGCGGGGAGTCAGCGATATCGCGGTTGACTCTCGATGCACAGTGTGTCGCGCGGGATCCAATGTCAGCGATCCCGCCGCCAGCACCACCGGTCGTTCTGGTGCTCCGCGACGCACCAGCGCGCGCAGACGCGCCACCAGCACCCGAAACGAAAATGGTTTCGTCAGATAATCATCGGCCCCCAGGTCGAACGCATCGGTCTGGTCGTACTCGCCATCTTTAGCCGTCAACATCAGTACCGGGGTCCACACGTTCTGCGCGCGCATGCGGCGCAACACTTCATATCCACTGTGACCGGGCAGCATGATGTCCAGTACCACTACATCGAAGGTGTTCTCGACCGCCTCGTGCAGTCCGTCGACACCTGTGGCGACAGCTACAACGACGCAGCCTTCGGCGGTCAGCCCTCTCACCAGCATCGTCGATAGCCGGGCCTCATCCTCAACGAGCAGAACCCGCATATCAGCAAGCTACGTCGTGCACCGGATGCGCGGAGAAATCACGCATTACAACCGTGGAGCCGAGTGACCACGGACAAGGGTGTCAGAATAAGAAGGCGAGATTCTCTAAACATGGAACGCCAGGGTAGGAAGTCGTTGCTGAGAACCCGCTGAGAACCTGTGTGCCACTTTCCCTGACCTTGCCGCAGCTCCCCTACCAGCGGTTCTGCGGGAGGTCAGGCATCTTCGCGGACTACTTTTTGCCCACTTGATGGCGGATCCCCCGACCAAACGGCTGTGCCGATTTCCACGGCAACCCGATACCGAGTTTCAATCGCGAAGTGGTCATGATCCGGATTGCGCCACCAAATAACTCGCGGCCGCAAAGGTATTCACCCGGATGCTGTTCCACTGTAGAGCGAATTCGGCTGGGGTGAGTTGGCCGTGGGCGGTGTGGGGCCGGTTGGCGTTGTAGTCGCAACGCCAGTCTTCGATGATGACGCGGGCTTCCAGTAGTGAGTCGAAGCGCCATGAGTTGAGTAGTTCATCACGAAGTCTGCCGTTGAACGATTCGATCCAAGCGTTCTGCCACGGCGAGCCGGGATCGATGAAAAGCGAACCGGCACTGTTGAATCGGCACCAATCACGCACGACGTGCGCGACGAACTCGGGACCGTTGTCAAAGCGTACATAGACCGGGGCCCCCCGGGTGATTGCCAAGTGGTCCAAGACATCGACGACGCCGTCGGCGTCGATGCGGCGATCAACCTCGATCGCGAGTGCTTCGCGGGTGAACTCGTCGATGACGTTGAGCATCTTGAGGGTGCGGCCATCGGCGGTGGTGTCGAACTGAAAGTCCATCGCCCAGATCACATTCGGACGGATCGGTGACATCGCACCCACGGTGACACCGATGCCGGTCAGCCGCTTCTTGCGGCGACGCTGCGGGACCCGCAGGCACTCCTCGCGCCATAGTCGGCGGATCCGTTTGTTGTTGGCGGTCCAGCCTGCTCGGCGCGCCATCTTGGCCGCCCGGCGCCACCCCCAGCGGGGCCGGTCAGTGGAGAACTGGCGAAGCCAGGCACGCAACTCGGCCTCCTCGGTAGTGATCGGCGGCGGGACCAGACGCATCGTGGAGCGGTGCAGACCTACCACCGAGCAAGCGCGGCGCTCAGACACCCCGAACCGCTCACGCAACACCCCAACGGCACTGCGCTTGCGGTTCGGGGTCAGAAGTTTCCCGCCGAGATCTCCTTGAGCATGTCGATGTCGAGAGCCTGGTTGGCGACCAGCTTCTTGAGCCGGGCGTTCTCGGCCTCGAGTTCTTTGAGCCGTTTGGCCTCGTTGGCCTTCATGCCGCCGTACTGGGCCACCCAGCGATGCCACGTCGACTCGGTGATCTCCAGGTGCCGGCACACCTGCGCGAGGTCCTGACCCGTCCCGAGGAGCTTGTTTCCCTCTGCCAGCTTGCGGATGATCTGATCCGGCGTGTGCCGCCGGCGCTTACTCGTTGCCATGTCGTCGTCGATTCTTCCCTGCCCGCAGACCGGGCAACAGAGTCGCACAACGACTGGACCACTACGACGGGCTCACCTCAACCCCATCCATCATCGGAGATTCCGCCCTGGCTTGCGGTGCGACCACACCGGGCGCCACTCCGAGCAGCAGCCCAATAGCTGCGACTAAGACTTTGATCCTCATGCGTGTTCCATTCTCGTCTTTCGAGCATCGAGAAGCCAAATTGTATCTCCGCGGGGGCAAGCTGGCCTCGGCTTAATCACAAAAACAATTTCTTGATCATCTGCGCCTGGCGCGGACCATCGGATGGGCGCGATCTCGTCGAATTGCACAGATTCGCAGCGATGAGAACGATAATTTGCGCGAGTCTGCGATCACTGGCGGCCGTCGCGTGTAGGTTATCGCAATGGTGTAGGAGAGCAACCGTATTTCGATGTGCCTGCTCTGGGGCGGACGTCGTGAACAACGGTCTGCCCCGCACACCGGATAGCTCGAAGTCGAACACCGGCGAATTGCTATCCGGAGAAGCACTTGCGGCGTCATCTGCGTTGTCAACCGTGTCAGGTCGTGAATTCGGTGTAGTTGAGGGCGGTCATCATGCCGGCTTCCAGGTGGTAGCCGTGATGGCAGTGGATCATCCAGGTGCCGGGGTTGTCGGCGATCAGCACGGCCTTGAGTTTCTGGTGAGGCTGCACGATGACAGTGTCTTTGCGAGCGCCCAGGCTGCCGTCGGATTTGATGACCTGGAAGGTGTGACCGTGCAGGTGCATGGGGTGGTACATCATGGTCGAGTTGGTGAAAGCCAGGGTGGCGCGCTGGCTTTGTTTGACGCTTACCGGCGGACTGTCGGGGTAGGGCTTTCCGTTAATGGACCAGTCGTATTTCGTCATGGAGCCGGTGAGTTCCAGGGCCAGGTTCACCTCTGATTCCGCTGACCCCAAGCTGACGGACGATGGGGCGGTGAAGGTGTCGACGGTGCCGATTCTGCCGTTGAGCTCGGGAGGCGCGAAGTTGACCTCTGGTGGGCTGCCGCCGGCGGTCTTCAGCAGCGCGCGCCCGGGTGTCGCCGATTTGCCTTCAGGCATGGCTACCAGCGGGAAGACGCCGTCGCTGACGGTGACGACGACGTCGTAGCGTTCGGCCATACCGACCAGCAAAGCGTCGGTCTCGGTCGGCGCAACCGGGAAACCATCGGTGTGGGTGACCGTCATGACGTGGCCTGCCAACGCCACGCGGAATGCGGTGTCGGCGCCGGCGTTGATGATGCGAATGCGTATGCGCTGACCCGGTTTCGCGTCGAAGGTGGTCGGCGCCGCCGCGACCCGGCCATTGATCAGATAGTACGGGTAAGCGATGTCGCCGGAGTCGCCGCCCAGCAATGCACTGCTTCCCACCGCTGGCATCCCGGGCATCTCCTGCTGGCTGGGTTCGTGAGCCATTCGAGAGCTCTTGAGCTCATCAAATATCTGCTGAGGATTTCTACCGACGCCGTCGGTCCAGTCGTCGAGGACGACGATCCATTCAGCGTCGTAGCGGCCAGGTTCTGCGGGGTCATCAATGATCACCGGCAGGTACAGCCCATAATCGGTCTGCAGGCCCACGTGCGGGTGAGCCCAATAGGTGCCGGGATGCGGCGAGGAAAACCGATAGGTGAACTCGCTGTTGGCGCCGATATTGGGCGTGGAAGGGAAAACGCCGTCCATGTCGTTGCGCAACGCGATGCCGTGCCAGTGCACCGAGGTGGCGTCGCCGAGCCGGTTCCTGACCGTAACGGCCAGTTCGTCCCCAACATTGGCGCGGATCAGCGGGCCGGGCAGAACGTCGCCGTAAGCCAGTGTTCTCGCGACCGGACCGCCGAGGTCCACGGACACCGGTTGGGCGGTCAGTGTGGCGGCGACGGTCCGTCGCGTGTGTGGGCGGGCTTTTTCCGCTGCATTAATGGCCTGCTGCAAGTCGAGTGCGCGATCGCTTCGCCCGCATGCCCCGAGCGCCAGTCCGGCCGCGCCGGCAATCGACGCGGTCACAAACGTGCGCCGATCGAGTCGGACGTCATTTCGCATTGTTTGCATCAACCTTCCTTCGTCGACTTCTCGTTTGGCGTGCCGCTGCCGGGGGATGGATTCGTCGCAACTACGACACCCTTGAGGACCGGCCGTGGCGACGGGCATTCCGTTGTCATAACGCACCCCGATACGCTGCGCTCATGACTCGCTGAAAGGGGCTACCCATCCAGTGCGGAGCTAAGCAACGGCGCGCTCACGATCGTTTCCGAACAGTGTCGGAGCATTGTCTGATGCCAGAAGATGCGGCTGCGTCTTCATTGCCTGGACGGGTCTGTAGATGCTGGTTGCGGTCGAGCAGGTGTAAAGCAAGAGCTGCGAGGACACCGATGACGAAGAGCCCTGCCCAGACCAGTTCACCGGCTCCTGCCTGCCGCGCTGCACCCATGGCCCAACCGGTCGCCAGGTTGCCGGCCAGGATTCCCACTCCGACGATGGTGTTGTAGAAGCCGTAATGCGTAGCGACCAGCCGGCCTTCAGCCAGAGCCATGACCGTATCCATTTCGAACGGGAAGACCGCGGCCGAACCGACAGCCAGCATGGCGGCGGTCACCAGCAGCGCGGCGGCAGCCGCGACGATCCCGAGTCGAGAGTCGTCGGGGATGGCCACCAGCGGCAAGAAGGAGGCCGCCAGCACACCCAACCCGATGGCCAGGCTGCGCCCCGGGCCCCACCGCGCGGCGAACCAGCGGGTGATGCGCAGCTGTCCGGCCACCGCCACCCCACCTGAAACGACGAAGATCGCCGCCACCAGCAGCGCTTGATAGCGCTTGGTCAACAGCGCCGCCTGCAGCGGCAAGGCGAGATAGACCTGGAAAGACAAGACGTAGGAGCCGATCATCGCCGCGGCGAACAACAGAAAGGACCGGTTTCCCAGGACGACTCGCCAGTCATCGAGTATCGATGTTTTCTCTGGTGCGGCATCGGCGCTGTGCTGCGGCAGCGCCAGCAATTGCGCCACCGTCAGCACCGCAAAGACCGCCGCCGCGCCTGCCGCGGTGATGCGGAAGTCGATAGCAACCAGCAGCACTCCAACTAACGGGCCCAGCAGAATTCCAGCCTGATAGAAGATGTTGAACACCGCGAATGCTTCCACACGGCGCGCACGTGAATCGGCGGCGAGATAAGCGCGCACCGCGGGATTGAACAACGCTCCAGCGAAGCCGGTGGCAGCCGAGGCGATCAACACCACCGGCAACGAGTGAGCGAAGATCAGCAACGCGAAGCCGCCCGTGCGGAGCAGACAACCGGCCACGATCAACGGTTTGTAGCCGATCCGGTCAGCCAGCGTGCCGCCGACAATGAACATGCCCTGTTGGGAGAAGTTGCGGACACCCAAGACCAGCCCTACGGCCCACCCCGCCAGCCCCAGTGGGCCGGCGAGGTAGGCCGCCAGGTACGGCATCAACATGTAGAAACCCAGGTTGATGCCGAACTGATTGATCATCAGCATCCGGCTGGGCCGGTCGAAGCTGCGGAATTGGGTCAGCAACTCCATTACTGCATCGCTCCGGTCGGATCCACCACAGTGGCGCAGCGGGTCCAGGACTGCACGACCTGGTCGTTAGGGTGGTCGACCACGGCCGGCTCCTCGGGCGGAAATTGGTCGAGCAGGCCGTGCTTGCGGCAGTAGTCGTCGTTGTAGATGGTGTCGAAATACCGTTGTGGTCCGTCGGGGAAGACCGCGGCGATGGTGGTCTCGGCGGGCATGGTGCGTGCGGCCCACCCGGCCACCAACCCGACCGCGCCCACGCTCCAGCCGCCGCTGGCGTGGTGGGTGGCCGCCAGGGCACGCGCCGCCCACACCGCTTCGGCCGGTGCCACCCAGTGCACCTCGTCAAACGCCGCATAGTCGACGTTGCGCGGGTAGATGCTCGAGCCCAGACCCCGCATCAACCGGCTGGCCGCGGGTTGACCGAAGATCGTCGAGCCGACGGTGTCCACCCCGATCACCTTCAGGCCAGGGTTGGCCTGGCGCAGCACCCGGGCCACCCCGGCCGAATGACCACCGGTGCCCACCGAGCACACCAGCACATCGACACCGCCGAGCTGATCAAGCAACTCCAAAGCCAGCGGTCGGTAGGCGTCAACGTTGTCGGGGTTGCTGTACTGATCAGGGGACCAGGCGTCGGGGTCAGCGGCCAGTAGTTCCGCAATGCGGTCCTTGCGGGCTTGTTGCCATCCGCCAAGCGGGTGGGGCTCGGTGACCAGGTCCACCTCGGCGCCGTAGGCGTGCAGCATGTTCTGCACGATCGGTTCCATGCCCGGGTCGGTGACCACGGTGACCGGGTGGCGATAGACCATGCCGGCCAGTGCCAGTCCCAAACCCAACGATCCGCTGGTGGATTCCACGATGCGCGCTCCCGGGCGCAGGTCACCGCGGGCGCGGGCGCGTTCCACCATGTGTACTGCGGGTCGGTCTTTCATGCTGCCGCCCGGATTGAATCCCTCGAGCTTGGCCCAGAACCCCCGATCGGCCGGAGTCAACGGCTCCGAGATCCGCAACACCGGAGTATTGCCCACCAGGCCGGCCGGCTGCCGGCTTGCCGTGACCGGCGGGCACATCGCAGGGTTAAGTGGCCGGTTCACCGCCACTGGCCGGGAGTTGCACGACAGACGGGCTTCCAGAGAGTTCGAAAAACGAGCAGGGTTGGCGTTCATGCGATCGTCGCTTTCTTGAATGAGGCCGCAGGCGCAGCCATCGACAAAGGGATCGGCCACCGGCCGTCGTGAGATGCACAGACGACCTGGCGCTACCCAGTCAGCGACGAGAAGAGCACAACCGCGTCAACAGTTCTCGACCGGTTAAAGGAGCGGCGGGCCCACGCGGCGGACCACGACCGCCCGCTATCCTCTGCCACCCGAACAAGCCCACTGCGCCCACCGTCGCCACCACCACGCTCAGAGCCGCCACGGTGGCGACAGGCGCGTTAGGCAACACGGCGGTCATGAACGCCTCGTGATGAGAAACCGAGGGATTTTCTAGGTGCGCGTGATTGCTATTGATGGTGAATTCGCCACCCAACGAACTCACCAGAACATGGGCGGGATGGGGTGCGGCAGGCTCATGCCGCACCTCGGCGTGTCCGAGAACAAGGACCCACACCGCGATCGCGGTCACCGCAGCAGCCAGTGCCGCGGTGAATTGCCACCACGGCCGCGGGCATGCCTTCGATCCGCTCACAGTACTAACAGCGTAGCAACGGGACCCGTGACGCGCCGACGCCGGGCGGCCATGCTGGGACATCACGTCCGCCCGCGCCGCTACGTACCCCATACCCCTTGAGGGTACGGACGAGCCGGGCGTGTGGCAAGGGGTGCGAGGAGGTCCGACAAGGCCGTCGAACATCGTCTGGTGCATCGACAGGCTTAAGGTGCATCACCAATGGTGATCATCGTCATTAACCGGCGGAGGTAGTGCCCTGCTCTGCTCACGTCTTGACAAGGAGCAGGGACCGTCGGCGCGGCGAAGGAAGCCCGATCCCGTTGCGGGGCTGCGAGGTGCAGTCAGCCGGGAACTTAGCCGAGGAGCTGAAAGACGTGTCACCTCCGCAGCGGGAACCTGTCGTGATCCAGCCGCATGGTGTACCCTCGGAGGGTATGAGGAGGATCCGATTGTCGTCGGATGACCGACGTGTCGGATTGGGCAGAGCGCCACGGTTGCGCTTTGCCGTCGTCGTGGCGGCCGCAGTCGCGGCACTGGCCATCATTGGTCACTGCGTGCCAATGCGCGCCGCTGCCTCGCCGTCTCCGTCGGCGCCACGACAGCCAGTGGCCTCGCTTCCTCTCGCGGTTCATGCCAGCGCTGATCAGTCGCAGCTTGCGCAGGAGCGGCCCATCTGTAAAGGGTCGAAGGTGTTCGCAATTGATGCGATACCTGCGGCGGTGATGACAGCGCTGGTCGTCCTTAGCGCGGGCCTAGCGACGCTGGCGGGTATGGGCTGGCAAACACAGCTTGTGGCACCGGCCGGACGGAGCCCTCCGCACCCACCCGTTGCCGTCCTGTCCGGTCAAGATCTTCTGACTCGGATCCGCGTAGCTCGCCGCTGACTGGTCAGCGTCAGGCCCTCGTGCTCTGCTGCACACGGCCGGAGACGTCTGCCCTGTCCATTTCCGCGCGCTAGTCGCGCCGCTGACGTAAGCCGACTCATGCGACTTATTCACTGCTTGATGACTTCCGAATGCTCTGCGGTGCCCGGGTTGCTGAGCTGCTTGCCGCCGAGGAAGACACGGCGCCGCGCGCCTTCCCACCGAGGCCGAGCGGTAGCCGAGGCTCGCCGACGACGGTCGCTGCCCATAGGGATGTTGAAGGTCCCCGACCGCCGGGACACGATCGCCGCCGGCACCGCCCATCTTTCACAGGCGCCTACACGGTCCATCTGCGGCCTTGTCACGGAAACCCATGTCGGTAGCGGAGACGCATTTTTCAAGGAGAGCAAAGCATGTCGTTTGTGACAACGCATCCGGAATCACTGGCGTCGGCGGCCGGCGATCTGCAGACGATCGGCGCGGCGATGGATGCCCGAACGGTGGCGGTCGCGGTCCCGACGGCCGCAGTGGTGCCGGCCGCCGCTGACGAAGTGTCGTCGTTGACCGCGGCCCAGTTCGCCGCGCACGCCCAGCTGTACCAAGCAGTGGCCGCCCAGGCCACAGCGATTCACGACCAGTTCGTTGCCGCCTTGGCGACTAGCGCTGGATCCTATGCCGCCACCGAGGCCGCCAACGCGGCCGCGACCGGCTAACACGCGGTATAGCTGAAGGAGTACGCGAATGGATTTCGGGGCACTTCCGCCGGAGGTCAATTCGGCACGGATGTATTCGGGTCCCGGTTCCGGACCGATGCTGACGGCCGCGACCGGCTGGGATGAGCTGGCCGTTGAAATGAGTTCGGCGGCAACAGCTTACGCCGGGGTAGTAGCTCGGTTGACGGCCTTGTCCTGGTATGGGCCGGCGGCGACCTGGATGGCGTCGGCAGCTGCGCCTTATGTGATGTGGATGACCACGACCGTAACCGCAGCAGAGCAGGCGGCCGACCAGGCCCGCGCCGCAGCCGCCGCATATGAGGCGGCGTTCGCGCAGACCGTGCCGCCACCGGTGATCGCGGTCAACCGCAGCTTGCTGATGACCCTGATCGCGACCAACATCTTCGGTCAGAACACGCCTGCGATCGCGGCCACCGAGGCCCAGTACGCGCAGATGTGGGCTCAAGACGCTACGGCGATGTATGGATACGCAGCTTCGTCAGCGGCCGCGTCGACGTTAACGCCTTTCGCGCCGCCCCAGCAGGTCGTCAATCCGAGCGGGTTGGCTGCGCAGGGTGCCGCTGTCGCCCAGGCCGCGGGTGGTTCGGCCGCAACCGACACCCAAGCCGTCCTCACGCAGCTGACGTCGTCCGTACCCACCGTGCTGCAGGGACTGGCTTCACCCCTGTCGTCGGGTTCGCTTTCCTCGACGTTGAGTTCGATGAGCCCGATGCTGTCGGTGACCAGCTCGACCGCGTGGATCGCCAGCGCCGGCCTGTCGACCGGGGAGAAGCTCAAGGGCCTGCTGCCGGCGGCCACCAGCGCCCTCGCGCCAGCCGTTGCCGAAGGGTTGGCCACCGGGCCGCTCGGATCAGGCTTGGCCGGTCTGGCAGGCTTCGGCGGCGCCGGCACGACGGTATCGGCGGGTATGGGGCGGGCCGGGTTGGTCGGGTCGTTGTCGGTACCGCAGAGTTGGACAGCCACCGTGCCGGCCAAGGCGGCTGCTGCGCTGACTGGCACCAGCCTCGGCGCCGCTCCGGCCGCCGACTCCGGCGTCCCGAGCAGCATGTTAGGGGGACTCCCGTTGGCGGCTGCAGGAGAACGCGGCGCGGCCGGAATTGTCCCCGATCCCCGGTTCCTGGAGCGCCCACCAATGGTGCCTCGCTGGTCAAACCTGGTGTAACGAAAGATGGCCACCACCAAGGGCCGCCAGAACCACGGTTGCGCAGGCCTGCAGCGCCGACACGGGCGCCGACTCACGCAAACCGGGGTGCAATGACCGATGAATCGGCGAAACCTTGCCGCGCCTGGTTGCTGGGACAACATCCGACGCCTACCCTCTAGGGGTATGAGGTGTGTGCGAGAACGGACGGGTGCGTCTCGACGCGCCTTGCCGCCGACGCGGCGGTCGATGACCGCGGCCGCCACAGCCGCCCTCTTGCTTCTGCTGATGGGGCACTCGGCACTGCTGCATTCGGAGAACAGCCACCCCCACCACTCCCATGCGCTGTTATCCAGCGTGGGTGCGGAGTTCGCGATCAATGTCGATCACCCCCATCTTGTCAGCGGGGCGTTGACCGCCTGTCATGACGTCTCGGCGTCCGCGGTGTTGCCGCGAACCCCAACCATCTTGGTGGAATTCGGCGTGGCCGCAGCAATGGTCGCGTTTGTCGCGGGATTGTCCGGTGACGCCGCGATGTCGGGGCGGAGCCCACCCAACGCAGCACCCCCCGCCCTCACCTGTCGAGATCTCGTGACGCGGTTCTGCCTGATTCGTCGCTGACCGATCAGCGTCAGGTCGTGGTGTCATGCGCACGGCCGGTGCTCGCTGACCGATGTTCGATGTCGCAGTTCTGCGGCGCATCTGCGAAAGCGACGATCAATGAAGGACTCTTTGCCCCTAGTGTCGCGCGTCATTAATAAATTTACAGTGTGGGATGATGGTGTATGCCGTCATCTGCACTGCTAATCAGTCCTGAAGATCGTGTGACGTTGGAGTCGTGGACTCGGTCCTCGACGGTGTCTGCCGGCCATGTCGAGCGCGCGAGAATCGTCTTGGCGGTGGCTGATGGCGCCGGTACCTCGAGCGTGGCGCGGATGTTGGGGGTGTCGCGCCCCACGGTGATTAAGTGGCGGGACCGGTTCGCCGCCAACGGAATTGCGGGACTCGACGACGAAGCCCGCAGTGGGCGGCCCAAAACGGTCGATGACGCGGCGATCATCGCCGCGACGCTGGAACCACCGCCGGATGCCTTGGCGGTCACGCACTGGTCGAGTCGGTTACTAGGCCGCTACCTGGGTATCGGGGACGCCACGGTGGCCCGCGCGTGGCGGCGCTACGGTGTCAAGCCCTGGCGTCGTGAGACGTTCAAGTTCTCCACCGACCCCGAGCTGGAGGCCAAGGTGCGCGATGTGGTCGGGCTGTATCTGAACCCTCCCGAGAAGGCGGTCGTGCTCTGCGTTGACGAAAAGAGCCAAATTCAAGCGCTCAACCGCACCCAACCCATCCTGCCGATACGCCCGGGCCTGCCGGAAAAAGCCACCCACGACTACCAGCGCAACGGCACCGCCACCTTGTTCGCCGCGTTGGAGATCGCGACCGGGAAGGTCACCGACCGCTGCTATGAGCGGCATGGCAAGGCCGAGTTCCTGGACTTCCTCAAGGCGGTCGCCCGGGCCTACCCGCGGCGGCGACTGCATGTGGTGTGCGACAACTACCACACCCATAAACACGCCGACATCACCGCGTGGCTCGCCAAGAACCCACGCGTGACACTGCATTTCACCCCGACCTCAGGATCATGGCTGAACCTGGTCGAGGTGTTCTTCTCGATCATCACCCGCCAAGCCATCCGGCGAGGTTCATTCAACAGCGTCAAAGAACTCATGGCTGCCATCAGTGCCTTCATCAACGGCTGGAACCAACGCTGCCACCCGTTCTCATGGACCAAGAGCGCAGACGAAGTCCTACCCCACACCCGTCAACAAACTTCAGACGCGCGACACTAGCGCACTCTGAGCGTCGCAATACGCTCACTGAAACTGCCGAGCTGCACCGCAATTGTGACGTAATTGATCAGGACATCGCAGGGCATCTTGGTTCTGCGGCTGCCTGCGCCTGTTCAGCTGGCATCGCGAGGCCGCTAGCCTAGTGGGCAATACCCCGGTGCTGTGGATCTCCGACGCAATCGCGGATGGGGGCCGCGGGTTTTGGGCCAAGCTTGAGGGCGCCAATCCCGGCGGAATGAAAGATCGCCCCGCCTTGCACATGGTTCAATGCGCTCGGGCTCGCGGCGAACTGCAACCGAACGCACAGATTGTCGAATCCACCAGTGGCACGCTCGGATTGGGGCTGGCATTGGCCGGGCAGATATACGGCCACCCCGTAACTTTGGTTACTGATCCCGGCATGGAGCCCATCGTCCAACAGATGCTGGCCGCGTACGGGGTGCGCATCGAGATCGTCCCCGAGCCACATCCGCGCGGGGGATGGCAGCAGGCCCGCAAAGCCCGCGTCGCGCAACTGCTGGCCGCAGATCCGCGTGCCTGGAATCCCGATCAATACAACAATCCTGACAATGTAGCCAGCTACCAGTTGCTGGCGCTGGAACTGCTGAATCAGGTTGGAAGCGTTGATGTTCTGGTGTGTTCGGTGGGCACCGGAGGCCACTCGGCGGGTGTGGCGCGTGTGCTGCGCGAAGCTAACCCCGACCTGAAGCTGATCGGAGTTGACACCATCGGCTCGACAATTTTCGGGCAGCCGGCCGCCGCCATGCGACTGATGCGCGGTCTAGGGTCGAGCATCTATCCCGGCAACGTCGACTACGCCGCGTTCGCCGAGGCGCATTGGGTCGCCCCAGCCGAAGCCGTGTGGGCATGTCGCACGCTGGCAAGCACGTACTACATCAGCGGAGGATGGAGTGTCGGTGCGGTGGCGTTGGTCGCCGGCGGGGCTGCTCGCGCCCACCGTCCCGGTACAACCATAGCCGCCATCTTTGCCGATGGTCCGCTACGCTACTTCGACACCATCTATAGCGACGATTTCTGCCGCGGCCACGATTTGCTCCTCGCAGCCCAGCCGCGTGAGCCCGCAATCATCGCTGACCCGACCGATCAGGTTGTGCGGTCGTGGACGCGGTGCACGACCGTACGCGATCCAACCCTGTCAAGGCAGTGAGCATTCTCGGTGTGCACGTCTTCACCCGGGAGGTGGTGGCCGGTGTCAGCGGAGATTACATCGATGTCGCGCTAGGCTGCGGCAGTTCTGTTGTTGTCCCTCAAGTCCGAAGGACAGACGGTACGACGCAATCCTGGCCGTTGACACCGCAGCCCCATCGATCTGCTGTTGGACCTTCGACGCTGACCAACGAGCCGCAACGACCACAGAGAAGGGGAGCTTGATGCCGCCTATCAAACGACCACAGACACGGGACCCGCGCGTAATCCTGCTCCTCTACAGCGGACTGCTGGCCGCGGTCGCCGGTTGGGTCAACTCGGTGGCCCTCCTCGTCTGGGTATATCCGGTAGGCAACCTCACGGCGCTGACCACCAAAATCGGCCAGCACACTACCAATCCACTACTTCATCCCGGTGGCATGATCGCGGCAATCGTCGCAGGATTTCTGATCGGCGTTCTGGGAGCCGGTGCCCTGGTTGCTCCCACGCAAAGCCCTACCGGTCCGCGCCACGCCGCGGTGCTACTGGGCGAAGCAGCTCTTCTGTTGGCGGCCGCCGGTATTGAACATCCGTTGATCAGAGCGCCACTGGCCGCCGCGGCGTGCGGATTGCAGAACGGAATGACTTCCAGTTTCCCGGGGATGCCCCTCCGCACCACTCACTTCACCGGCACGATCACTGACCTCGGCCTGCTTGTGGCGCGCAGTTACCGCCACGGAATGGACAATTGGAAAGCGGCGCTACTGACTTCGACCGTCCTGCTATTCATCGGTGGCGCCGCCGGCGGCGTGATCCTCGGCGGCCGGATCGGCGACCATGCACTGATCCCGGCGGCCGTGGCATGCGGCGGCCTCGCAATCGCACACGTGTTGCGTTGTCGCGGAAATCGCTCGCTCGCTGTTCACACGGCACCCGCAACTTACCCTCAAGGCGACGCACCGCCATGAGCTGGCGTCATCACTGCGCTCGCCCGCGAGTCGGATGCAGTGACCCCTGGTGACCACCGAAGCTGCTGCAGGCATTCTCACCGACCTCAACGTTGCAGATCGACCGGCCCAGGTGCAGCGGCCGCCGCGCCCGCCGGGGCTCGCGAGGATAGCGACTGCTCAAGTCGAGTAAGCCTCGCCGGCACAACGCCGTCGAGAAAGCTATGCACGGCGTTGCAGGTACAGCTAACTCAAAGGGAAAATCCGTTCATCGGACGCAACCGTCAATCTGACGCCGCCGTCGCCGCGCGGTCGCGTAGGTGAAGCGATCAGCGTTTTGCGCGCCGGACTTGGCTTGTGAGAGCCAGCTATTCGGGTCTGGCGGAACGGCGTTGCCCGTCCGGCGAGCCGGCGACTGGCTTCTGGCTGGGGTGCCCGCCGGCCGGCAAGCCCTTCCTTGGTTCCTTCGGGAAGATCAAAACGATGCCGCGAATCCTGGGAAGGGCACGAGCAACTGAGCCCGCTGTAAGGGTCCCCTGGATCCGCAGCAACCGCCGAAGCGGGGCCGCCGATTGCCGCCCCCATGGCAGCCACGACGGTCATCAAGTTCCGCAGGCGCCTGCCCTACACAGTCATCGCGTTCTACCACATCTCAAATCGCAGATCCGCGAACCCGAACGCGAACGCCGCCACCCGAGCCTTCGTGACAGACCTCTCAACTACCCCCACCCGGGTACAGTACCGCCGAACGACACATAGCTCTATATACGGTATCCCTGTACAGTATGGAGCTCAACAGCTTGGCGCCCGGACGCGCGACGCTTTACCCCGCGGAACCTCGGCGCTCAGTCCTCAATGCGCTCAATTGCATACCCAGCTCGCGACCGTCCCACCGCCGAGCCTGTTCAAAGCGTCGGCCTCGGCCGCTGCACGCGAAAAGCCCGTTCCGCCACGGTAATTCACACCGTCGGAAGCGACCGCGCCACACAGATTGAAGCTGATGACGACGCGGCAGTCGTTGTCGTTGCAGCGGTCGACCGCGACCTGTTCCGCTCGCGCCTTAGTAAGGTAACCCTGCGCTGTACCCCAAGCGCCGCTCGGGGCATAGGCGATCGCGCCGTAGCGCATCACGTGCGGCACGGGCATTTCCGGCCGCATGCCCATCTCGGACATCGCGGCTTTGTCCAGATTGGCGCTTACCTGCGGAACCAGCGGAAGCGCTATAGCCATCAGCCCGGCTGTGGCACCGACGCCCGCGACCGCCAGCGCGATTCGATGACCTCTCTTGGGTGTCATTAATTTGATTCCTTTCTTGTTCACTCTGGGGAGTGACCCTCATGTCTGCGGCACACAGGAAATTGTTCCATCATATACCCCATGGGGGTAGGGACGAAAGTCCCCAAAAGCAAGACTTGCTCGCCGGGGGCCGCGAATCAGCCATCTCGACCAGCCTTGGGTTTGGCACCGTCGCGACCAAGCGAGATAGCAAGTTCCGTCGCTGTGCGCGACCGCGCAGACGGTAGGCGTTGTCAAATTGCTTGCGAAACTCGATGTTTGGCGGTTGTATCCCAACCTGCCTCAGCGAATCACCGGGGTGTGCGGTGCTGGGTGTGCGTGGCGTTGGTATCACAGGTGTGTCAGGACGCCCCGTCGCGCGTCTGTTATTCGGGCTGTATCGACAGTGTGAATCTGTTCGGTCAATGGCGTCAGGCCGTTTCACGGTGCGAGCCTTATTAGGCCGGGTGGACCGGGGGGAGCCGGTGAAGGCTTCGACGAACCGCTGCCACCACCAGACCCGCTGCCCGCTCCAGCGCCACCGCCGCTGCCTCCTCCTCCAGCGCCACCGCCGCCGCTGCCTCCCCCTCCAGCGCCGCCGCCACCACCACCCTGCTGACCAGCTTCAGGTGGCTCAACTACTTGTGGTGGGGGCGGGGGCTCATGAGGAACCGGTGTCGGCGTCTGCTGAAGGGGAGGTGGTGGCTCCTGTGGCGGCGGTGGTGGCTCTTGCGGCAGTGGCGGTGGTTCTTGCGGCGGTGGTGGTGGCTCTTGCGGCGGTGGTGGCGGCGCTTGCGGTGGGGGCGGGGAACGCCTTGGGGGCGCCGGCGCCTCGACTTGCGGAAGCGGCGTGACGATATGTGCTGTGGGAGGCGGGGGAGTCGGAATCGGAATCTGTGGCGGGTTCGGGAGGTGGGGATCACCCGCCGGTAAGCTACCGACGGCCCAGGCCGGCACTGTGTCATGTACCGACCTCCTCTCGGCGTGGTATGTCCAAGCCGGCCGGGAGATTTCAGGCGTCAAGCCGACCACGTGGTCGCCCGGGGTATCCGGCCGCGCGGCAGCCTCGACGTACGGCGTTGCGCGCCGCGTCAGTGAATTAGTGCCCGAATTGACCGAATGGCGCTCATAGCCGCCGACGCGATACATCGATTGATGCGGTCCCGACGCCGCGCCGGACACTACGGGAGCTATTGCGCCACGGTCGTACGGGCAGTAGACCTCCACGGCTGCAGTGATGAATCGGGTCATGGTGGTGGTGACTCGCGCCGGGGGAAAACGGCGCAGTGTAGGGTCCATGTTGTATGCGTCATTGCGTAGCGCGTCGACGATTTCGTCCACTGGCGTACCGCCGTCCAATTTGAGACAAACCTTATGAGCCGCGTTGATGACCCTCGGCGCATTAGCGACAGCAGGGATCTCCTTGCTTTCGAGAAGAGCGAGAAATTGGTCATCCTGGTTTGGGTCGGCCGCTGCTGCGCCGCCACGCAGAATGGCGGTGCCGGTGATGACCGCGAGGGCGGTGACGAGCGCGCCGACATGCGTGTTGATTCTGGTGGACATGCCCTGTGTCTTTCTGCCATGAAGACGTTCGCCCGGTAGGCCGTCCGCCTATATTTCTTGCGTGCGCCGGTTTTCAGGCGCTGCGACGTCGTTGCGCCGCTTAATTCGGTCATGACTCGCCCAGGAACAGGAGCGACGATGATTCGCATATCAAAGACCATTCCCGCCAGCAGATTGCACCTGCAGTCCTGGTTGCCTCGGGCATATCGCCGTGACCGTTGGCCGCTTTCGTCGCGGCTGGTCGCCCCTAACAAGTCAAGCGAGGCCAACAGACGTTCAGCTACGCGGCGGCACGTTGTTGTGCTGAGTTAACGAGAAGCAGCTGTGGGATCTGCGGCGGAATTACATCTCTCCATAGCGGCTAAATGTACCCCCACGGGGTACCTTGGTCAAGCAGTTGTGTTGTCTGCGTGGGGCAACCGGGCTAGGGTACGGGCCGCGTCTTCATCGGGGGAAGTCATCGGAACGCAAGAAGGGCTTCAACGCGATTTCCGTTCTAGCGAGACTGACCCTGGTGGGTCGCCCGTTCCTGGGCTGAAATGTTGTGGTGGTCGCCTTGCGACGCCGTGGCTCTATGGTTCTTCGACGCCGTGTTCTAGCCGGGCGCTGGAGTCGCGTTCTGGGCCCTTCATTGTTGCTGCCGTTGACGTTTCGGTCGAGCACGCGGATTCGATTCAGTGCTTCTTTTGTGCGGCCCCACAGGCGACCACGCCCTGTTGATGCGAGCGGGAGAGGAGTTGACGCGAACGATGTTGGCCGAGTCCCATGACGAGGAACAGGTCATTGCTAGAGAGTCGCTGCCCTGGATATCGGCAAGGCCGAGTTGGTGTCTTGTGTGCGGGTTGCGGGCCCCGGAGCGAGTCGACTCCGGGAGGTGTCGACACATTCGACGATGACCAGTCGTTGACCGAACTGGCCAACCATCTGGTCGAGGTCGAGTTGCGGATCGAGCGGGTGGTGGTGCAAGCGACCAGTGACTGTCGGAAACCGGTGTCCTACCTGTTGGAGGCGCACGGGCTGGCTCCGTGGCTGGTCAATGTCCGCGACGTCAAACATCTGCCGGGCCGGCCGAAGACCGATGTGCTGGATGCGGTGTGGTTGTGCAAAGTCGCCCAACGGCAGATGCTGTGGCCAAGCTTCGTGCCGCCGTGGCCGACCCGCCGCTTGCGGGATCTGAGTCGCTACCGCGTCGACTTGGTCGGGGTGCGTACCGCGAAGACCCGGGTTGAAAAGCTACTCGAGGACGCCTGCGACATCTTCGGGGTGCCCGGGCGGGCGATGATGGCCGCGTTGATCGCTGGCGAACGCGACCCGCATGTGCTGGCGCAGATGGCGCGCTCGGGCACGCGGACCAAGATCGGCCGGCTGGACGAGGCGTTCAACGGCCACTTCGATAGCCACCACCGGTTCCTCTTGTCGCGGATGCTCGACCGCATCGACGGCATCGATGCCGACATCGCCGCCGTCGATGAACAGATCGAGGCGTATCTGGCCCCTTCCGCGGCGGCGGCAGCGCGCCTGAATGAGATACCCGGTGTCGGGCCGGTCGCTGCCGCGGTAATCATCGCCGAGGTCCGACAGCTTCCTGGGCGAGCGGTACCGGCGCATACCCAGACGGCGCGGCAAGAAACGCGCGATCGTCGCTGTCGCACGCTTGGCTATGACAGTTTGATTCAGGACCGGTGTGACGGCCTGATTCAGGACCACCTTCTTTCAGACCGGTGTGTTGTGACGGTTTGATTCAGGACCACCCTCGACGGTTGGCGTGTCGATTATTGGCTCGCTGTCGGAGGGTTCCGGATGGGAAGTCGTGTGGAGCTGTTCGCCCAGATACGTAGGGACGCCCGGGTCGAGGGTTTGGGTATTCGGGCGCTTGCTCGTAAGTACAAGGTTGGCCGGGATACGGTCCGGCACGCGTTGGCGAATCCGGAGCCGCCGAGGCGGAAGACACCGGTGCGGGAGTCGCCGAAACTGGGCCCGCTCAAACCTGCGATTGATGCGATGCTGCGGACCGATCTGGATGCGCCCCGCAAGCAACGCCACACTGCGACAAGGATTTGCAATCGTCTGGCCGATGAACACGGCGTTGAGGATGTGTCGTATTCGTCGGTGCGTGACTATGTCCGGGTCCGTCGTGCGGAGATCATCGCCGAGTCCGGTAAGCAGGCGCAGGAAGCGTTCGTGCCGCAGGAACACCCGCCCGGCGCTGAAGCTGAGGTTGATTTCGGCGAGGTTCACGTCATCCTCGCTGGTGTCAGAACCCGCTGCTACATGTTCGTTTTCCGAATGTCGATGTCCGGCAAGGCAGTCCATCGGGTGTATGCGACTCAGTCGCAGGAGGCGTTCCTCGAAGGCCACATCGAAGCATTCGACGTGATCGGCGGCATCCCGGTGCGCCATATCCGCTACGACAACTTGAAGTCTGCGGTCACCTCGGTGGTGTTCGGCCGCGGTCGGGGCAGGGTCGAGAACGACCGGTGGGTGCTGTTCAGATCGTTCTACGGGTTCGACCCGTTCTACTGCCAGCCGGGAGTGAAAGGCGCCCACGAGAAAGGCGGAGTCGAGGGCGAGATCGGACGTTTCCGCCGCACCTGGCTCACGCCCATGCCGGAAGTGGACTCGCTGTCAGAGCTCAACGACTACATCCGCCGCTGCGAAGCACGTGAGGATCATCGGCGGGTCACCGGCCGGCTGCACACCGTGGGCCAGGACTTCCAGACCGAACGAGAACATCTCGCCGCTCTGCCTGCCGAGCGGTTCGACCCGGGGCTGGTGCTGCATCCACGGGTGGACCGGTCGGCGCTGATCACGGCGCGGTCGGCGAAGTACTCGGTTCCCGCCCGGTTGATCGGACGCAAAGTCAGGGTGTCGCTGCGGGCCTCGGAGTTGGTCGTCTTCGACGGCCGCACTATCGCCGCACGCCATGAACGCGTCACGACCCGCAACGGGCAATCGATCAACCTCGACCACTATCTGGAGGTGTTGCACTGCAAACCCGGCGCGTTGCCCGGCTCCACCGCGCTTGCTCAGGCCCGCGCCGCCGGCACTTTCACCGCAGCGCACGAGGCGTTCTGGCAGCAGGCCCGCCGCGTCGACGGCGATGCTGGCGGGACTCGCTCGCTAATCGACGTGCTGCTGCTGCACCGCAGCATGCGCGCTACCGATGTGATCGCCGGGATCCACGCCGCCCTGTCGGTCGGTGCCGTTTCAGCGGATGTGGTCGCGGTCGAAGCACGCCTGCATGCCGCCGGTGGTGGTCTCGAATCAGACCGTCACGCCGGTAACCATGCCAATACCGTCGATTACCGGGTCGTCAGTCTGACCCAGCGCCGCCTGGCTGATCCAGCGACCGTGATCGCCGGCCTGCCACCCGACACCCGGCCGCTGCCTGACGTCGCGGCCTACGACGAGCTGCTCCAACGCAGACCCCCAACACCGCCACCCGGTGACGGAATGGAAGGAACGACTGGATCATGAGCACGGCCACGAAAGTCACCAACACCCTGCGCCGCCAACGCGGGATGACCCCACAAGCGGCCCAAGCCGCCGTCGATTCCGCATGCCGACGCCTGCGGTTGCCGACCGTGCGTGCGGTGATCGACGAAGCAGTGAAAGTCGCCGAGCGTGAACAGCTCACCTACCACGGCTTCCTCGCCGAACTGCTCCTGGCCGAATGCGATGACCGGGACCGCCGATCCACCTTGCGGCGAGTCGCAGCGGCCGGGTTTCCACGTCAGAAATGGTTGGGCGACTTCGATTTCGACGCCAACCCAAACATCAACGCCGCCACCGTACATACCGTCGCCCAAGGCGATTGGATACGCCGAGGCGACCCGCTCTGCCTGATCGGCGACTCGGGCACCGGCAAGTCCCACCTGCTCATTGGTGTGGGCACCGCCGCCGCCGAGCAAGGCTTCCGCGTCCGCTACACACTGGCGACCAAACTGGTCAACGAACTCGTCGAGGCCGCCGATGAAAAGCAACTCGCCCGCACGATCGCCCGCTACGGCCGCGTCGATCTTTTATGTATCGACGAACTCGGCTACATGGAACTCGACCGCCGGGGCGCGGAGTTGCTGTTCCAAGTACTCACTGAACGCGAGGAAAAGGCGTCAGTAGCCATCGCATCCAACGAGAGTTTCTCCGGCTGGACCAAAACCTTCACCGACCCCCGACTCTGCGCCGCGATCGTCGACCGACTCACCTTCCACGGCACCATCATCGAAACCGGCACCACCTCATACCGGCTCAGCCATACCCGCGGTAGCAGCTCGCGATCACAGCCTACGAAGACGCCTGAGCCACCACCTCCTCGCCGAGGTGGTCCCGAATCAAGCCGTCACAGTGGTCCTGAGTCAGGTTGACATAGAGACACGCTCCATCCTGGTCATCGTATGGCACCTTCTCGCCAACAAAGAGACACCCGCTTCACCGATCTCGGTGCCGATCACTTCACCCGCCATATCAACTCGGATACACAGAAACGTAACCACATCCGCCAACTCGAAGCACTCGGCTACACCGTTACCCTTACTTCAGCGGCCTGACCCCACTGCGCACACTGGTCCCGCCGTCACCCGCACGGCCATGTCGACGTGCAGATTCCCAAGTCAGCTCACCATTGTTTTCGGATTAGCGTCGGATGCCTGGTTTCACAGTCACGCGCCTGTGGCGCGTTTGTCCACGAACGCTCAGGCGCCCGACCGCAAAGCGGTATGACGAGTCGTTCGGTCTGGTTGTATGCGTGGTCGGCGGTTGAGGGTGCACGGTCGAACGTAGCTATCGGATGAGTCGCTCCGCTGGCTCCGATCGCGATCGCCAACGTTGGGAGGGTGCAACACATTTGGTCCGCAGTCACGTGTTTGTTGGCGAGCGGACGCCTTCACCGCTGATATGGCTGGCGGCTCTGGCATACCCGCCGCGCCGAGGATGGGTGGAGCCGGCCGAGAAGTGGGCCGAGTCTCGTATTTCTCCCGGGCGCACGCGGCGCAAGCCTAAGTGTCCGGCTTGTGAGCGATTTGATCGAGAATGTGTCGGCAACTCAGTTGCACACCGAGTTGACTACCTTCCCGCCGCCCAGCCTGTTCAACGCGTCTTGTTCTGCCGCTTGACGTGAGAGTCCTGTTCCACCTTGGTATCTCGAGCCATCAGAGGCGACGGCGCCGCAGAGGTTGAAGCTGATGATGACTCTGCAATCATTTTCACCGCACTGGTCCAGAGCGACTCGTTCGGCTTGAAGCTTGACCTGGTAGCCGCGCGAGGTGCCCCATGCGCCGGTGCTTGGGGAGTAAGCGATCGCGCCATAACGCATCACATGGGGGACGGGCATTTGGGGTGCCATACCCATCTCGGCCACTGCAGCATTGTCGAGGTTGGCACCGACCTGGGGAACAAGCGGAAGCACCAGGATCATCAGCCCCGCTGTGGCACCGACGGCGGCCACCGCAAACGCGATTTGCTGACGACGTTTCGTTTTCATTTCACTAACCCCTTTGCTGAGGACTGGCGGAGGCGTTGGCGGGAGACCAACCGGTTACCCCGTAGGCGTTCTGAAGTTATGGATGATGCGGTGTGGGCTGTGGTGTCGGCGTTCCCGATTCATGAGGCTCCATGGAGCTTCCGGGATGCATCGTGCCGGGCCGCATGCCCCCGCCCGATCCCATCATCGGACAGCTGCTGTCGCCCGAGCCGCTGGAGGCTCGCTGCCCACCGCTGGGGCCGTCGGTAGCGCGGCCCAAGAAGAAACCCCAAAAAAAGATCACAGTCACGATGAAGACGACTCCGGCCGTGATTGCTACGACGGACCAGATTCGATCTACCCGGCTGGGTTGACTGGGGCGATCGGCGACGGAAGGCTGTGCCGCCGTAGCCGGCGGCTCGCTGGACTCATTTGTTTGCGTCATGCCGAGTGATTCTGCCACAGAAATACCCTTAGGGGGTAGGGACTAAAGTCACTGGGGCAGGGGTCAAAATCTTAATCTTGCGGCAACCCGCAAGACACTTTGTTGCGGGTCCGGCCACCCGGGATTCCGACGCCGGGTCAGTCGCTGCAAACCCCTTTAGGGGCACGCTGAGAACTGGTTTGCGGGGGACCGTTGGTCCGCTGATGTGCGAAAACAGCCACAGAGCACAGGCCGTCGTGAGGCGGGTGTGTCTGCGATATCGGTCGAGGTCGATGTTTCTGCCCTAGCGCGGTTCGCGGAAACGGGTCAGGTGCGCAGGCGCGTGGTACCGCCTGAAGTGCGTAGCGGGCCGCAGCCGTACAGTATGGCATGTACCCATACGGGGTACCCTTATCGCCCGCGGCAGCAAGAGTGGCCGGTTGGGCGTTTCTGTTCCCCGACGGTGTTCGATTGCGCTTGTTACTAATGCGTCTCACTGCCCCCTGGCGGCGGGTGGGTGCAGTCATCTTAGGGCGCATGCCGCATCCTGCTGCCCGTGGCCTGCTGCCCGTGACCGGCACACCGAATCGGCGAGTTGCGCGGTTTCTGCGGCTGCGGGGCGGGGTCGGAGCGGTGCAGGTCGGGACGGGCTGCGATCTGGCGCGCGATTGGACGGCACGCGGTTGTGAGTGCGGTGGATGCTCGGCGCGGGGTGCCGGGGCTGTGCGGGGATGACTTTGGAGTGCGGCGATTTTGGCGTCTTCTCTACGGACGGGTGGTGCGTTGATGCAATCCGTTGCCACGGTCCGTCGGGCATTACCATTGCAGCTTACTGTGGCACCTTAGCGGGCAAACAGCCGCTGAGATGCGTTCCCGAATCGGCTCCACCATTGGTACAAACTTTCCACGTCGGCGCCGCCGTGGACGACGAGCAAGAGTAGTTGCCGATCTCTTGTCCATTCGATGTCGGGCGCACCTGCGACCGTGCCGCAAACGTTCTGGCCAGTGATCACAGTGTCGGACCACCTGGCGGCTGGTGTGAATTCCCTAGCCCCGGGCAATGATGAGCGTTACCTCTAAGCCTTCACGCAGGCCGATTAGGAAAACCCGATGAAAGCACCGTATTCGCCTTGCATATCGCCCTGCCCTCTGCACGAGTCGGGATCTCTCTCAGTCACCGCTTTAGCAACAAGTGTGATAGGACCAGGAGCGTATGGGACGGGCGCTGAGAAGGCGCTGAGGTGGATGGCCGCTCTGTTCGGCGGGCCGAATGGGCCCCTCGGTTGGGCGCGTCAGCCACCGCTCGAAGTGAATCCCTGATCCTTGGTTGTTCTAGATGTCGAGTCCATAACTTGGGTCGTGGCTGCGGTGGCGGGAGCGGGTCGTCGTGAGGGCGTCGAGTTGTGCTGCGAGATCGGCGATTTCGTCGAGTGCGCTAGGAGGTGGTCGCGGCGGTGCAGAAGTTGGTGGGCGGTCTGGTACTCGGGATGATCCGATGCTGGCGCGGTGGGGTGGTGGTGTTGGTGCGTTCGATGGCGTCGGTGGGGGTGGTCGGGGGTGCAGAGGCGGTGCGCCAGGGCAGTAGGTGATCTGCGGCGGTGGTCGGGGTGTGGGCCGGCGGGCGGTGATCCGGAGCAGTTTGGTGTTGGTGACGCCGGCGTTTTCGGCGATCCACTGCAGGTGGTCGGGGTGCAGGTGGTCGGCGTCATCGACGACGATCAGGGTGGTGCGCGGTAGCGTCCAGCTTGGCCTTGGATGTGGGTGCGGGCGCGTTCGACGGTGGTGTCGGCGTACGGTAGCTGTGGCCTGTGGCCAGGTGTCCTGCCCACATTGGAGCCCGACCGTCGGTGGAGTCGAGGTTCTGAGTAAACGCGAGACCTAGGCTACTATTACAGTATGTAGTAGTAGCCTAGGTCTCGGCGGCCGTCGGAATCCCTGCGCGATGCAGCAGCACACTCAGTGGACACCAGCCCACTGCCGCGTTGAGCAACAAGTTCGCGCCGACCCATCCCGCGAGGAGGCGCAGAAGCCCCGAATGCTCAGATCGCGCGGTCTGCGCGATCTGCGTTGCGAGCACTACAGTCCCGGCTACGAGGCTCACGATCCGCTCGATCGTCCATCCCTGCGGCTTGGGCATCCCGAACATGCCGGGCGCCGTCAACGCCTGGTCTTGCATGACAGTTCTCCTTGTCAGTTCGTCTGCCCGACGCCGCGACTGGCAAGTCGGTTGCGGCGCAGCGCCCAACAGCGGGCCTGGACTCTTGGCTATCTGTCCGCATCACCGATTGAGGCCGCGAGCGAGACAGGGCGAAGAAGCTTTCCAACTGGGTCTCGGTCGGCCGCGGTGGCTCGCCTGAGCTGCTCTCGTTAATGCAGTCCAGCAGACCGGATGCCACGATCATGAACCCAGCCCGGTCAAGGGTGCGGGAGACCGCCGCGAGCTGGGTGATCATTTCTTTGCGGTCGGGGCCTTGCTCGATTATGGCTATCACCCTGGCGAGTTGACCCTGCGTGCGCCGCAATCGGTTGAGCACCGCGGTGATGGTGTCTTCGTCGCCGAACATTGAATTCCCATCTCCAGTAGACATCCCAGATACTACCCCAGGGGGTATCTGGGTGTCATCTTACCGACCGCTTGAATACCTGTACGGGTATTGGTATGGTGCCAGTCATTGGGCGGGTGCAGTCACACCACGAGTTGTTCATGGCGTCTCCGTCTATCCGACTGCCGCAAGCCCGTATCGTGCACAACCGTATAGTGGGTCGGTTCTTGGCTGACAGGCGTCAATGCGGAAAGGAACTGACCGATGTCTCGTGTATTGGTCTGAGCCATTGGTGCTGAAGATCGAGAGAGCCGGCAACATGCTATACCCTGAACGGGTATGGGTCCGGACCCATGGAGCCCTGCGGTAAGGGGCACTGGTCGCCCCATTCCGTAGCTTCGACCACCTGAGCTTCAACGTTCACGATTGACGTGGGCTTGTAGCTTCTGATGCCGTACGTGGCTGTAGCCCGCGCGGCGCCGATGACAACGAATCTGGAAGAACGGAAGGCGTCTCGTGTCTCTTGATCGACAAACTCGTATGAGCCGCATCGCGGTCGCTGTGATCAGTGTGACGGTGATGGCCGTGGTGGCCGCGGTGGTGATCGGGCGAAGCGATGACCGCAATGGTGCGCTTGCCACACAGTCGGCCCCCCGCCGTGAAACGCCTGCGACCGTCACCGTCACCCCAGGCCCCAACGCCGTGAACGTTGACCCGCTGGGCGCAGTCACGGTGAGCGCGGCCAACGGCGCCCTGACCGACGTGCAGATGGTAAACGACCAAGACAAGCCGATCCCGGGTGCCATGAGCCCCGACCACCTAGTGTGGAAGCCTGGCGTGCCGCTTGGTTACGGCCGCAGCTACACCATCACCGTGGTCAGTCGCGGGCCGACGGGAACTCCCGCGTCACAGATGTCCCGGTTCACCACGCTCACACCTAAGAATCAGGCCTCGGTGTCGCTGACCACCACCTCGGGTGCGGTGTTGCGCGACGGCGGCAGCTACGGAATCGGCACGGTCATTGTCGCCCACTTCGATGAACCCATCACCGATCGGGCGGCCGCGCAGCGCCGACTGATTGTGACGACGGCTCCGGCCGTGGAGGGCTCCTGGTATTGGGTTGATGACCAGAACGCCCATTGGCGCCCGGAGCATTACTACGCGGCGGGCACGAAAATCAGAGTGGCGGCCAACATCTACGGCGCGCCGCTGGGTGGCGGACTGTACGGCCAACAGGACCAGCAGACTTCGTTCACCATCGGGGACGCGCATGTGTCTATCGCCGACGACAACACCAAACAGGTCAATGTGTACGACAATGGTGTTCTGGTGCGCACCATGCCCACCTCGATGGGCATGGGCGGCACCCAAACCGTCGCCGGCCATACCCTGACATTTTGGACCCCGCCCGGTGTTTACACGGTGATGGATAAGTCCAATCCGGTCGTGATGGATTCGTCGACCTATGGTCTGCCCGTCAGCTCCCATCTCGGCTACCGCGAGACCATCAACTACGCCACCCGCATCAGCCCCGACGGGATCTATCTTCACCAACTCGACAGCACCGTGTGGGCCCAAGGCAACACCGATACTTCCCATGGCTGTCTAAACCTCAACGGCGACAACGCCAAATGGTTCTTCGGGTTTTCCCAGCCAGGCGACATCGTCGAGATCCGCAACACCGGCGGCCCGTCACTGTCGTTGCAGAACAACGGCGACTGGAGTGTGCCCTGGGCGCAATGGCAGGCCGGAAGCGCCCTCGCCTGACCCGGCCCCAACCATGTGCTGGCGCTCACTAACTCGCTAGGCGCCGGTGACGCGATCATCATTGGGCTGGTGCGGTCGCGTATACCTCGACGTAGATCACGGCGGCGGGCATTGCGCGCGGTGGTTAGCTCATTGAACGCGATGTGATTCCCGGCCGGTTCGGGGCAGATCGCCCCGCATAGAAACTTATCGGCCTGAAGGGACTGCCCCGAGTTCAATTGACTCGTGGGTGCGTTCTAGGCCGCGGTTGCGACTGTTGTGTGGAGCAGTTCGAACTCAATCGGGGTGAGCTTGCCGAGTGCGCGTTGCCGGCGGCGTCGGTGGGAGGTCCGCTCGATCACGCCACTATCGCCAAGCGTAGTTCGGCTCGGGTGGACCAGAGTTTTCAGTCGAGCATGTTGCGTTTTAGAAGTGCGAAGAACGACTCCATGGCGGCGCTGTCTGCGCATGCGCCGACGCGGCCCATCGGTCTGTGTAACCCGTTGTGCGACAGTGCGTGGACGAACTTCCGTGACTTGAATTGGCTGCCCCTGTCTCGTTGGTGTAGCCGCGGAATCCTCGGATGGCCTGCTCGGGCCGGGTGTTGACCGGCACTCTGGATGAGCATGACGGCGGCACTGACGGTGAGGACGTGTGGGTATGAAATGACCCCGCCGAGAGGTGTCCGGCGGGGTCGGTGGTTTCGGGGTGTCGGGATGGTGTTCAGTCTGCCGTGACTTCGGCAACGGCGGTGCGAGTGGAGGATTCGTCGACTATGGCTTTGTCGGCGGCGAATGCTACGAGGAGGGTTTGCAGGGCGAGGTTGTTGACCGCGCGGGGATAGCCGCGGCTGGTCTGGTGGACCAGCGCGGCCGCGTCGTCGGAGAGCAGGGTGTCCTCGCGTCCGTCCAGCTTGAGGTGGTGGCGCAGGTAGTTGGCGGTTTCTGTATCGCTCGTGGGCGGCATCGTGTAGCGCAGCCCGAGGCGCTGGTCGAGCGCGGCGAGCACGCCGAGTTTCGTTCGTCGCCGTAGCGTGGGCTGGCCGACGAGCAGGCGTGCGAACGGGCTCAAGGAGTCGAGCTCATGGTTGGTCAAGCGCAACGCTTCCAATTGGTCGTGGCCAAGGAGGTGGGCCTCCTCGACGACTACGACGGGTGTGCGTCCCCGTTCGGCCTGTTCAGCGGCCAGCGCGTCGGCGGCTTGGGGGGCCAGGGTGGCGTGGTGGGTCAACGGTTGCCCACCCAGCGAGGCCACGATGCGGTGGTGGATGCCGCGCACCCCGACGGTGGGATCGGGCAGGTAGATGACGGTGTGGCGGCTATGGTCCAGGCGGGCGAGGGCGGCGCACACCCACGGGCTTGCCGGCGCCCACCTCGCCGGTAATCACTCCGATGCGGCGGTCGGCGACACCAGCCGATACGGGTGACTGCTTCGCTGTGCGCGCTGTGGCGGTGCAGCATGGACGGGGCCAGGTCGCGGCCGAACGGCATCCGAGACAAGCCGTAGTAGGAGATCAGCTTGTCCATCATTGGGGTGCCACCTCCTGGCCGGTGAGCAGGTCGAGCTGTCCGGGGATTTGGTCGCTAGCCCCGTGAGGGCGGCGTGGTTCACGCCGTGGGCCAGCTCGGCTTGATGCGTGATCTCGATCAGCCGCGCGTAGTCGATGCCGGAGGGTTGCGTTGGCGCCGAGGGGGTTTCGGGTTTGGCCTTGGGATGGGTGTGACGCCCGATGTGGTGCGGAATGGCCAGGCCCATCGGCGCGCCGGCCAGACGCACCTCGTTGCGGGTGAGGTCGAACGGGTCGAACACCAGCTCGACCTTGCGGCCGACCAGCGTCGGGTCGACCTCGTAGCTGTTGCCTGTTAACTGAACTACTGGGGTAGTTTTCCCTGTTCAGTGGCGCCCGGGCGTTGGGGGCCGTTAGGGTTCGGCGCCGTGGTCGAAGATGAGTCGGGGCGAGACCTGGGGGCGCTGATCGTTGCTCGGGTCGGGCGGCTGGAGGCGACCGGTTCGCCGTGGGAGCCGTATCGGTTGATCGATCCGCGCGGGGAAGTGGTTGTGCCGGTCGCTGCGTTCCTCAAAGAGGTGCAGGCGTGCGGGCGGTCGCAGGCGACGCAGCGGTCGTATGGTCATGATCTGTTGCGCTGGTTCAGGTTTCTGTGGGCGGTGCAGGTGCCGTGGGACCAGGCGACCTGGGTCGAGGCGCGTGACTTCTGCCGTTGGATTCAGATCGGGAGCAAGCCGGTGAGCGTGCGCTGGGAGTGCAGCGACAAGGCACCCTCTGCGGTGTCCGGTGGGAAGTATGCGCCGCGGACTGCCGCCCATGGGGAGAGTGTGTTGCGGTCATTCTACGACTTTCATGTGGACACCGGTGCCGGGCCGATGCTGAACCCGTTCCCGCTAGTGCGGGAGCGGCGACGCAAACGGTTTGGTGCGCACCATAATCCGATGCATCCACATCGCAACGAGCGTGTCGGGTTGTATCGGCCCAAGCTGGTCGACCGGCTGCCGCGCTGCATGCCGGATGAGAAGTTCAACGAACTGTTCGCCGGGCTGGGATCGCATCGTGATCGGGCGTTGGTCGCTTTCTTCGTCTCGACTGGTGCCCGGGCGTCGGAGTTGCTGGGCGTTCATTGCGGTGATGTGGATGCCGGGTTGCAGCTGATCACGGTGATCCGCAAGGGTAGCCGGGCGGCGCAGCAGCTTCCGGCCTCGCCGGATGCGTTCGTGTGGCTTCGGCTGTATCAGGCGGAGTTTCACGGACAGATGCCGACCAGGCGCGATGATCCGCTGTGGCAGACACTGCGGTGGCCGTTTCGGCCGCTGACTTATCACGCAGGCCGGGCGATGTTCGTCCGCGTCAATTCCGTTCTTGGAACGGACTATTCGATCCATGACCTGCGTCATACTGCTGCCTATCGGATGGCCCGCGACCCGGAGATGGCGCTGACCGATGTGCAGTGGATCTTGGGTCATGCCCAATTGACCACCACCCAGATCTATACCTCGGCTCCGATCGGGGAGACCATCGCAAGCATCCTGGCCCACCATGCGCGGCGGGCGACGGCGCCGTCTGCGCCGGCGCTCATCGCGCCGGAATACCGACCCGAGTCGCTGGATGTGCTGTTCCCGGGAGCCGCGCGGTGACCACGACGGCGCCGGCTTCGTCGGTGGCACCCGCGACGAGCCGCGATCAGCGGCGACCTCGTTCGGATCGCCGCGACGTGTTCGAACTGCGAAAGCAGTTCCCGCCCCGGGTGAATCCTGTGTCGTGGGAGGCGACCGAAGCCTCGCGCGGACGTGTCCTTGCCCGGGTGCTCACCACGCCGTTCACCGCCGATAACGCCGAATACCAGGCCGAGGTGCGCCGAGGTGTACGCACTGTGCTGGACTGGCTAGCAACGATGCCGGGAAGTACCTTGCAGGCGCGGTGGACTGCTTCAGGCGCGGAGCACGCCGCCGACTGGCGGATCCTTGCGGTGACGCCGTTGGCGGCCGGCCGCACCGAAACCGCGGTCAGCAACCTGAAAAGCCGCTTTTCGCGCGGCCTGTCGGTGCTGATCTGCGCCGATGTGATCCGTCCGAGCCTGGGCTGGTTGCTGGCGACTCCGTCGCCGAAGAACCTCGCGACTGCGCTGGCCCGCAGCCGCGACCCGCAAGGGTTCGCGGTGTTGAACGACCAGTGCCAGCGGCTGGCCGTAGGCGACTGGGCCCGCGGGATCGCGCTGGCGCGTATCGCCATGATCATGGCAGGCAAAGGAGGTCGGGCCATCGACATCACCGCCGGCGACTGCATCCAGATGGTGCAGCTCGCCGCGGAGGCCACCAAAGCCAGCGGCAGGGACCGCGGATACCGCAGTGCCTTCTTCTACCAGCTAGTGCGTTCTTTGGGTCGGTTCCCCGACAACGCACCGGCGAGCACTAGAGCGTTTCACGTCCACGGCCAGAGGAGCGTCGAGGAGATGATCGACCGATACGGCATCCAGTGCCGGCCAATCCGGGACCTGCTGGTGGACTATCTGCGGGAGTTGCAGGCCGGCTCCGACTACGCGACCGTGCTCCAGCTATCCTATGTGCTGGGCAAGTTGTTCTGGCGCGACTTGGAGCTGCATCACCCGGGCATCGCCTCGCTGGGCCTGCACCACGAGGTCGCCGCGGCATGGAAGCTGCGCATGCAGGTGAAGACGACCACGACGGTCGAGGGCGGCGAGCTCGTCGAGCGTCATACGCCACGACTGTCGGCGATCCAGCACCTGGGCAACGTCCGCACGTTCTATCTGGACATCGCGCAATGGGCCGCCGACGACCCGGCCCGGTGGGGGCCGTGGGTCGCGGTCTGCCCCATCCGTGGCGGCGAATTGACCAGCGGCCGCGCCAAAACCGCCGCTGCCCGCAAGTCCCGGATGGACCAGCGCACTCGCGAACGCCTTCCCGTGCTGCCGACACTGGTGACCGCTGCCGAGAACCGCCGCCAGCGGGCCACCCAAGCGCTGGCCGCAGTCCTGGCCACCGAGCCTGGTCGGGAGATCACCATCGACGGGCAGGCGCTGCGGCGGGCCGAGCATTCACCGGAATCCGGCACCCACCTCTGGGCCGAAGACCCCGCGACCTGCAGTCGTCGTGACCTCAAAGCTGAAGAGCGACGAGCTTTTTGGGCATGGGCCAGCATCGAAGTGCTGCGGCTGACCGGCATCCGCATCGAGGAACTGACCGAACTGTCACACCACAGCCTGATCCAATACCGGCATGCAACCACCGGCGAACTGATTCCGCTGCTGCAGATCACCCCGTCCAAAACCGACGCCGAACGACTGCTCGTGATCTCCCCGGAACTGGCCGACGTGCTGGCCACCATCGTCACCCGCATCCGCCAACCCGACGGCGGCATCCCGCTCGTCTCGGCATACGACTACCACGAGAGGATCTGGAACCCACCGATGCCGCTACTGTTCCAATGGCATTGGCGCCTGGAAGACCGGCCACTGAGCCCCAACATGATCCGCCAGCTGATCAACGACACACTGGCTAGCACCGAGCTGACCGGCGCCAGCGGGGCGCCGCTAAGGGTAACCCCCCACGACTTCCGGCGGCTGTTCATCACCGACGCCGAAATGAGCGATGTTGCAGCTGATGCATCATTCTCCGGACGGCGTGAACGTTTTCTAGCAGGGGCTTGACGTTTCGTCCGAGTTCGGAACTCGCAGCGGCGGCAGCCGAGACACGCCGTGCAGCAGGGGTTTCGGGGGTCTTGTTGCGTCGGATGCCAGGATGTTGCTACAACCGGGAGTGATCATCTAGAAACGCGAACAGATACGTCTTACGGGCCGCAATTCGTATGCCGTACAGCGCATCCCCGGTCCACAGGTCGTGGGGATGCTCGGCTTCGAACCGGCCGAACACCGGCGCCGATCCGCCAGCCGTGCCGCCGGTGAGGCTGAGCCGGTGGAAGTTGCGTTGCAGGGTGCGTTCATCGGGCGCGCCCAGCCTAGCTGGGTGCGCAGGATCCGCCGGATCGCTGCGGCCGTGCGCTGCGGGTCTTCCCGGCGCAGCGCCACCGCCAGCTCCAACGCCTCGGCCGGAGTGCGTGGTGTGCACTGACGCGGATTGGGCACCAGCGCGTCAAACCCGCCGGCGCGCCAGTCGCGGATCCAGCGGTCGATGCTCGGGCGGCTGATACGCACTCGCCGCCCGAACGGGTCGATGTGCTCCCAGGAAGCCAGCTCGCGCACCATCTTTCCCTGCTCCTTGGTCGAAAGCGCCGCATCGGCGGCCTCCCGGATCAACTGGTAGCGAAACAACCCGATCGCCCGCGCGCGCTCTGCACGCACCTTCTCCTCATCGTCGCTGACCGCCACCGGCCCGCTCCTTCCTGGTTGCTGTCCGTCAAACACACAACAGCGCACAGATTTACGGCGTGATCGGCGCCGCCGGCTGGGTCGACTCGTGTTGCACCGGCTCGCCGGGCCAGCCCGGCGCCAACAACCGGCCACCGGAGACCGCCACCGCCGTCTCGGACAGCGACACCTTGGGCAGCAAGAACGGTGTGTGATTGCGGTCGCGACCGCCGCAATCACCGTCACCGCGTCGGCCAACACCCCGCCGGCCGCATCCGGCATCACCGGATCGGCAGCCACCGCAGCCAGCCACACGGTGAACACCGAACGCATCGCCTCGGCCCGCTGGGCAAACCGGCGCAGCCAACCCCGCACCGTCTCGGCCGGACGCGTCGAATCCGCAGCGACTCGGCGAAACCCCACCCGGGGTTGTGGCCTTCGTTGCCAGCGCCGACACGATCACCGCTGCGGTATCGGCGCGGCGCAGCAGCGCGGTCACCGGCAACAAAACATGCGTCACCCCGCACCTAGTGCAGCGCCACCGGCGCTGACACAACTCCACCGGCCCATCCGCGCCGCTGCCGCAACCGTCCCCGCCCCCAACCCGCCAGCACACCCCCGCACGATGGGCAGCTCAGCTCACCAGCCGCCCAGCCTGCGCTCGACTTGATCGACATCTGCTTCTACGGTGACCCCTGCGCCTCCGAGCGCACACAGGCGGCCCTCCCGTAGCACTCGGCCAAGAGACGGCGGGAGGGCCGTCGCCTACCAATGACCTGATCACCGTGCCGCCCCGGCACCACACACACAAACCGGGGCATAACCGGCCCCACGCTGCTTACCGTCAGCGCCGCAACCCTACCTCCATGTGCTCACCCTGAATGCCCCCGAACAGCCGGGTTCGCTGAGGAATTCCTCGGCTTAACGATTCGGGGGATAGTTAGCGTCCGTCGTATCTCTACGTCTGTGGAAGGAGACGGCTATGGGTATGACGGTCGCAGAGATCGGCGTGGTTGCTGTTGCGGAGTTGCGGTCGGCTGGCTACTGGTGAAAGTCGGCCCAGAGCGCGCTGACACTCTTGCGGCTGTTCCGTTTCTCCGGGCCGCTTCCCGAACCCGGCGTGCATCTCTCAATGCACCGGGCTCTCCACAAGACACGTCCTGGTGTCGTGGTGTTTCTCGTCGGCGGTGATCGGCCAAGCTTCGGGATGACCGATCCGCGTAGCGGTATCGGGTAGTGCTGTTCTTGGACAGATCGATCAGTGTCACCTCGTCCCGGCTGGCCACCATCGCCCTGCGCAGTACTGTCCGCGGAGTTGTTTCCAGGTCGATTTCGGGTGTTTACGGCGATCTATCGCCAAACCGTATGCCACGCATAGCGGTTGAGGTGGGAGAAGGCAGCCGAGGACCGGAGGTCTCCCCACATCAAGCCAACACGTCTGCTACCAACGTCCTGTCTCGGTACAGCTAGTTGCATCGGACCGGAATTGCCGTCACTGCGGTTCCGGTCCGACGTTTAGTGCGTCGTCTCTGTGCGTGGACAATTGTCTGTGTGCGTGGACATCAGCCTGGCGTTGCGCCGAGTGCTTCGACCTGGTCAATCCGATGTACATTGCCAGAGTTTAAATTGTAAAAAGACTTTACACGGCACCCTGAGTAATATAACCGTTTGATAACGGTGAGAATTCTTTCATATAACTGGTACACCGTTGTCCTGCGCTTACTCGATATGATTCGCCTCTCCCGAGGCAGCAATAAAGTGAGGAACCCCCTGTCATGTCCTTTCTGTTTACTCGGCCGGATTTGGTGATCGGGGCTGCGACGGATCTAGCCGGTATCGGCTCGACGATCAACAGCGCTACGGTCGCGGCGGCTGCCCCCACGCTCAATGTGCTGGCTGCTGGAGCCGACGAGGTGTCCGCGGTGATCGCGGCGCTTTTCGGCGCGCACGCCCAGCAGTACCAGTCGATGAGCGCCCAGGCCTCGGCACTGCACAGCCAGTTCGTGCAGACGCTGAACGCGGCCGGCAACGCCTATGCCGGTGCCGAAGCAGCCAACGTGCAGCAGCAGCTCCTAAACGCGATCAACGCACCGACCCAAGTGGCCCTGGGCCGCCCGCTGATCGGCAACGGTGTTGACGGGGCGGCGGGTACCGGGCAAGCGGGCGGTGCCGGAGGGCTGTTGTACGGCAACGGCGGCAATGGCGGATCCGGAGGCGCGGGTCGGGCCGGCGGCAACGGCGGTACCGCCGGGTTGATCGGCAACGGCGGGGCCGGTGGCTACGGCGGGCTGGGGGCCAGCGGTGGCAACGGTGGGGCCGGTGGGCTGCTGTACGGCAACGGTGGGGCAGGCGGTTTCGGCGGATTGTCCGGTGGCAGCGGCGGTAACGGCGGCAGTGCCGGGCTGTGGGGCACCGGCGGTGCCGGCGGTGCCGGCGGCGCGGGTGGCAATGGGAACAACGGAGTCAACCCCGTGCAGAGCTTCACGGGGTCGGCGACGGACGGCCCCGCCGGTGCACCGGGTGAACCCGGCGGCAATGGCGAGCCCGGCCACCCCGGACTTCCCGGCCAGGCCGGCGGTAACGGCGGGTCCGGGTACAGCGATGCCCGTGACCCCGAACTACTGTCGAACACAGGCGGTAACGGCGGCGCCGGGGGGGCCGGGGGCGACAATGCGCCCGGCGGTACCGGCGGTCCCGGGGGCAACGGCAATCTCGTCGGCGGAACGGGCGGTGTGGGCGGCGACGGCGGGCCCGGCGGGACGGGCGGGAACGGCGGCGACGGCGGAAACGTCTTCTACAACTTTGATGTCGCAACCGGAGGCGCCGGCGGAAATGGCGGAAACGGCGGTGCCGGTGCGCCCGGTGGCACTGGCGGCAGCGGCGGCCTGAACTATACAGCGGACCCAGAGGGAGGTGCCCTTCAAGGTCCCGGTGGTGCGGGTGGTTGCGGTGGCGACGCCAATGGCCTGTTGAGTGCCGGCGGCAACGGTGTCGCGGGTGGTAACGGCGGCGCTGGTGGTCGGGGCGGGCTGTTGTTCGGCGACGGCGGTGCCGGCGGTGGCGGCGGTCTCGGGGGTGCCGGGGGCATCGGAGCCGCGGGTGGGCCCGGTGGTGCCGGTGGTGCCGGCGGCACCACCCCCGACGGTGTTTTTCGCGGTGGCCCGGGCGGCGACGGCGGTGACGGCGCGCCCGGTGGCGCGGGGGGAGCCGGCGGTAACGGTGGCGCGGGCGGCGGGGCTGGGCCGCTCAGCCGGCCGGGCGCGGCGGGGGCCGGCGGCCTGGGCGGCACCGGCGGGGCCGGCGGCACTGGCGGCGCGGGCGGACCCGGCTATGGCTTCGCCCCCCCGTTCCAGGCTCCGTCGGGCAATCCGGGTAACCCTGGCTTGAAGGGTGCCGACGGTGCCAATGGCCGTCCGGGTTAGCCCTGGCCGCTGTCATCCAATTCGGTCCACTTTTCCTTGGAGATCACCATGACCAATTTTGCTGTGTTGCCGCCGGAGATCAATTCGTGGCGGATGTTTGCCGGTGCCGGTTCCGCGCCGATGCTGCAGGCCGCGGTGGCCTGGGAGGGGCTGTCCGCGGAGTTGGAGTCGGCCGCCCACGCGTTTACCGCGGTGACCGCGGGGTTGACGGGCCAGGCGTGGCAGGGGTCGGCGGCGGCGGCGATGGCGGCCGCCGCGGCACCCTATCAGCGGTTCTTGAGCGCAGCCACGGCTCAGGCGGCCGCGGCGGCCGGACAAGCCAAGTCTGTCGCTTCGGCGTTCGAGGCGGCCCGCGCGGCGACCATTCCTCCGGCGGCGGTGGCGGCCAACCGAAACGCGTTCGTGCAGTTGGTGATGACGAACCTGTTCGGCCAGAACGCGCCCGCGATCGCGGCGGCGGAAGGCATCTATGAGCAGATGTGGACCCAAGACGTGGCCGCCATGCTCGGATACCATTCGGGGGCCTCGGCGGCGGCGGCCCAGCTGGTCTCGCTGCCCAGCAATCTGCAGCAGCTGCTGCAGGGCCTGCCCAGCCTGGGCGTGGGCAATAAGGGCAACGCCAACGTCGGCAGCGGCAACACGGGCAGCGGCAACGTCGGGGAAGGGAACCGAGGCAGTTCCAATCTGGGCGGCGGCAATATCGGCAACGACAACATCGGCAACGGCAACCTGGGCAACGGCAACGTCGGCATTGGGAACTTTCGCAACGGCAACATCGGCCTAGGAAACATCGGCAGAATCGCCACCAGCGCGGACCCGGGCCACAACATCGGCATGGGCAACCGCGGCAACAACAACATCGGCTTCGGAAACAACGGTGAAGCCAATACCGGCGGCGGGAACGTCGGCAATGCGAACATCGGCGGTGGCAATACCGGTAACAACAATTTCGGTTTCGGCAACACCGGCAACAACAACATCGGCATCGGCCTCACCGGCAACAATCAGGTGGGCATCAACCTGGCCGGTCTGCTGAATTCGGGCTCCGGCAACATCGGCATCGGCAACTCCGGCACCAATAACATCGGCTTCTTCAATTCGGGTGATCACAACGTCGGCATTTTCAACACCGGCATCAACCCCCTGCAGCCAGGCCAGCTGAACAGCATCGGTTTCGGCAACTCGGGCTACGGCAACATCGGCATCGGAAACGCCGGTTTGCTGAACACCGGCATCGGCAACGCGGGAATATTGAACACCGGCTTCGGCAACTCGGGCAGCGAGAACACCGGCTTCGGCAACGCAGGCTCATACAACACCGGCTTCTGGAATTCCGGTGACACCAACACCGGCAGCGGGAATTCGGGGAACGTCAACACCGGTTCGTGGCATTCGGGCAACGTCAACACCGGCTTCGGCGCAACCACCAACACCGGCCTGGTCAATTCCGGCTTCGGCAACGCGGGAAGCTCCATTTCCGGGTTCGGGAACGCCGCCGTCGGCAGCAACGCAGCGAACATTTCCGGCTTCGGCAACACCGCCAGCGGCCACCCGTTGGCCAACGGCCGCCTGTCCGGCTTCGGGAACACCGGCATACCAGGCCCCCTCAGCTCCGCCACCACCAGCGGATTAGGCTCGGGCTTTTTCAATGTGGGCACCGGCCTGTCCGGATTGTTCAGCATCCGTCGACAATTGCCGTGACGTCAGCACGGGGCTCATTATCAAGGGCGATTCATGATGTGCCGGATTCGGTCGCAGACGTAGATGCGACCGTGTTGCTGACCGCTCGACTCACGTATCGGGGTTGGATCTGCTGTTCTACCGGTCCTTGATCTCCGGTGTTGACGAGGCCAACGCATCCCGCGAACAGTGCGAGGCTGCAACCTCGTCGGCCGACACCAGCAGGGAGGGGTCGATGAGCCCGCCGACGCCTGACTGGTCACCGCTCACCAGTAGGTAATCCGAACAACCCGTAACTTTCAAGCCTGACATTGAGGAATTCGTTGCCACAGGCCGCGCTTTCGCCGCGCGATGGATGGGCTGGTAGGCGGTCATGTATGGGAAAATCACGCTGACAAGCACGGCCGGATCCACATCGTCTGGCACCTTCACCGCCAAGGACTCTGCGACACAGACCACTCGGCGTAGCCACCCCAAACCACTCGCGCGGCGACACGGTCACCCCGGGCACCAGCGTCGAGCATCGCGAACCGACCTGCTCCACAACACCAACGAACTCATACCCAGGGGTAAAGGGCGGCTTGGGACGACCTGGATAGGTTCCGGCTCGAAGCAGCGTGTCCGTGAAGGACACGCCCGCGGACAACACGAGGCCACTCACTTGGTGTCACGTCGAACCACGTCGGCTGCAGATAGTGGCAGCCCGCAAACTTGGTCGGGACCCAGGACGTGTTCGTCCTCCTCGATGACGCTGAGGACCTCTGGCCCTCCGTAGCGTGATACCACTACCCGCTTCATCTGCGAACTTTAACTCGAGGCACGAAGTGCGCCTCGCCTCCATTGATAATCTCCACGGAACCGAACTCGCTGGCGCCGCAACGTCGCCGTGGGGGAGCTTTTCCTCAATCTCCGTTGGGGACTCGGCGCCCGTAGCCGCAAATCCAGGCCTGAAGCCGCCGCCGCAGTGCCCCGCCACGGAAGCGTCGCCTCGAAGAAGAGTGCGATGACCCAAGCCACCTCGGCAGGTGGCCTCCTGACCGAGCAGTCCTGCGCGGTTGTTGGGCGGGCTCGGGTGCCTACGGCTGAACCCTGGGAGCGTCCGGTGACCACGGTCGATGAGCGCAGTGTCGCCATTCGCCATAACGGCATCTTCGAAGAAGCTGGCCGACATTGAGCAGGGGAGTTAGGACGGGTTGGTTCACCACGAGACCGGTAGGTCGACAAGCCCGCCGGCGAGCACGTCGCTACGCGCGGTAAGCATCGCGGGATCCACCGTCAGGTGCATGGCAGGAAACTGCGGAAAGAGCTGGGTGAAAACCGTCTTTAGCTCCATACGTGCTAACGGCGCCCCGATGCAGTACCGCGCGCCGTATCCGAAGGTGAGGTGGGTGGCGTCCCGCCGGGAGATACCCAGACGGTCCGGCTCGGCGAACACCGTCGGGTCGTGGTTAGCCGATTCGATGTCAAGCAGGACCAAGTCTCCGGAATGGATTGCAACACCATTGATGTCGAAGTCGGTGCGCGCATACCGCGGAATGCCGACGACGCCGCCGCCGAAGGCGGCTGCCCGCAATAGCTCTTCGACTGCGATCGGAATAACCGTAGGGTCAGCCAGCATCGCCTGCCGTTGATTGGGATTGGTCAGCAGCAGCAATGCCCCGTATCCGATGGCGACTACCGTGGTCTCGTGCCCGGCGAATAGCAGGAACATCGACAACGTGGCGGCCTCCTCGTCGGAGACGCCGTCAGTTGCACACAAACGGGATATGACGTCGTCGCCGGGGTAGGCGCGTTTGTGCTCGACCAATTTCATGCTATAGCTGAACAATTCGGCCAGGCCATGCTCGGAGCGGGAGTGATCGCGCACATTGGCCGCGTCCTGAGTCCACCCACGAAACTGGTCACGATCGGAGTACGGCACACCAAGGAGCTCGCAAATGACCAGAATCGGCAGCGGCACAGCCAATTTCGCGTACAGGTCGGCCGGCGGACCCTCTTCCGCGAGTTCGTTCAGCAGTCCGCTGGTAAGCGCTTCGACCCTCGGTTGCAGGGTCCGCAAATGCTTGGGCGAGAAGTGCGGCTGCAGTAGGCCACGCATCCGGGCGTGGTCGGCCTCCTCGGTGTTGAAGTTGCCTAACGGGCCGCCGAACAATGCCGATTCCCCGATGCGCGCGGCGGTGTTGGGCTCAGGATGCCCGCGACCCAGTCGGTGGTCGTCAAGCAAACGCCGTACCGCTGCATAGCCAGTGACCAGCCACGCATCATCGCCCACGGGCGTGCGGACCGGGTGAATCGTGGCCTGCGACTGCAACGCGCGCAGTTCAGGCGAGGCTTGGAGCGGATGCGCCCGCGTCAATGGCAGCTGAATTGGTGTGGTCACGGGCATCCTCTAAGGAAAGAAACTCTTGTATAAGATGCCTTAGACAAGGCTAGTTGTAAAGTAACCCGTAAACAAGAGGGGGTTGTGGTGAGTGTCAGCCGAGCCGAGCCGACTCGACGGCTGCCGCGCGAGCGGCGCCGCGAACAGATCCTCGACGCCGCAACCCGCGCCTTTGCCCGGGCAGGCTTTGCTGACACCGGACTTGATGCCGTTGCCGCAGAAGCCGGTGTCACCCCGGTGATCCTGTATCGGCACTTCGCCTCGAAGGCTGACCTCTATCGTGAAGTGCTCGACTACGGTTACCGCCGGCTCCGCGAGGCCACCGGGGCGGACGAATTCGATGATGCCAGCATCCCCGCGCTAGTACGTGCAGCCGCTGCTGATCCGGAGGCCTTCCGACTGCTGTTTCGCTATGCTGCCCGCGAACCCGAATTCTGTGACGTAATAGAACGAGCTCTGGACAACGGGACTGAGATCACGCGCCGCTACCTTGCGGGCATCGCCGACGAGCGGTGGCGGAGCTGGGCAGCGCACCTATTACCTACCGTCACAATGGACGCCGTGATCGCCTGGCTTGACGCCGGCCGGCCCGACCCCGATCAGGCCGCCGCGCGCATCCGTCGTATCGTCGACGCCGTAATCCATGCCGCCCAACCCCGCTGATCTGGCAATAGCACACCGACGACGACCACATTCGCAAGCCGTTATCGGACGCGGTGACGCAGCCAGTTTGCGCTGTCAACACAACATCGTCGGCACAATCCCGGCCAGAGCGGCAGGTGCACACAGTCTGGTTGGAAGGAAGAGACCCGTCTGCCTGGCCTGCGTCGGGCAAAGACCAAGGGTATAAGCCGATGGTTGAAAGTGTGTCCTGCCAAGCTGCGACTCCGGTGTTGGGCCCAGGCGTTCAGCTCACCGATCACACGACATCGCGATCGGTCACCGGGTGTCCGTATCCGGCCAGCACCAGCTCGGTGATCGCCTCCAAGTCGATCACGTCAGCCTTGACCCGCCGTCGGCCCTGCACGCGACGCTGCTCGGCGACCTGAGCGGGGTTGAGCTCCAACACTTCCCAGCCGTCCGGCCACCGATGGTCGAGCACCGGGCGGTGGTAGTGGCCGGCGGCTTCCACGCCAACCTTCACCCGACCTGCCGGCGGCACCACAGCCGTGGCCCGCGCCGCCGCTGCGGTCAGACCCAACCCGGTCATCGCGAACTCGACGGACCGACCAGCCGATGACGCGTCGCGTCGGTCACCGAAAACAATGCCGAAGTCTTGCCGACATCAACGGCCATGACGATCGTGGACGACGTGACTGGAGCTGCATGCACAGACACAACAACACCTCCGGGGCGTGTCACGAGGTCAACGTGCGTCAACACGCGGACCCCGGAAGGAATCAGTTACAGATCCCTTCCTGACACCTCCGGAGGCATTTTGAGAAGGACCAAGCCGATCTATATCAGCCGACTTTGGTCAGGGAAAATAATTGATGGTGGTCAACGATGTAGCAGTTCGGTGGGACGTGTGGGATGTCCACCTTAGTGTAGGGCGTGAAGTGCACTTCCCCGTTGAGCGTAACAGGGTCCCACCACTGGACTACGCTCACCGGATGGTATCCGCCATCGAATAAAAAGTCGCCCATCACATATAACGGACACTTCAGACCATCGGGGATAGTCCGCGAATTGACGTATTGGCCATCTTTTAGTGGAGCGTCGAAACTCGACCCCAGCGCAGTCGTCACGTGCGCGATGCAGTCCGGATTGCATGTCGTACTGACAGTCCACGTCCCCGTACCGCCGTCGTCGTCGGCGTAGAGATAGACACCGTCCATCGCCGGAGGTTCCGCCTTGGCCTGCGGTGCGGCCGCGCCAAGCCCCACTCCGAACAACACCGCAATCGCTGCGGGCGGAGGCCACATTCTCATGCGTGTTTCCGTTCTCTTGTCTTACCGCTATCAATGGCGAGGTTCATGTCCCTGCTGGTCATCAGTGTGACCCCCACTTGGCCACTGCGGGACTTCTGACGAACGTGCGTCTGCCGCGGATCACCGGATGAGCACATCTTGTCGGAGTGCCAAAACTTTAATTGAGGGGACGGTGAATTTAAGCGAGCCTCTCAATGCTGGCGCTGTCCCACGTGGATTATCGTAATAGTGCAAGAGGGCAAGCATATTTAGACGCACCATTTTCTTGATCGGATTTGTCAACAACGGTATGCCCGGCACACCCAATGTTTAGAACTCGCGCACCGGCCATTAACTGTCCTAGGGGGCACTTGCAGCGTCATCTGCCTTCCGGCTGTGTCAGGTCGATAAGCGGTGTAGTTCAGAATGGTCATCATCCCGGCTTCCAGGTGCTAGCCGTGATGACCGAGGATCCTGGGTTATCGGCGATCAGCACAGCAGTGAGTTTCTGGTTGGGCAGCACGATGACGGCGACTTTGCGCAATAATTGGAGGGTAGCAGCGCGCCCTGTGCCGTGCTGACGACAGGCGGCCATGGAACATCGCTTTCGTCCGTGCCGACAAGTACCCCATACCCCCTGAGGGTACGAGCAGGTGGCGCGTGTGACAAGGAGCGGGAAGGTTACGAAAGGCCCGTCGAACACCTTTCTGGTGCATGGCACGCTGTGCCCGGGGGACCTTCGGCGCCGGCAGGCCACCCGACCCCTGTGTTGGTCCAAAGTTGAAGGCTCGCGGTTCACCGCTTGGAGCACTTTCCTCGCAGTAACTGCCCGCATTTTGACTGACCGCCTGCTCGGTGGCCTCGGGTCAAGCCGTCACCGCAGAGCAACCCATGTCGGTTGTGGGGCGAGATTGGCCACATATGGTACCGTCCGGGGGTATGGGGTATACGCGACCGTCGGCCGATGCCCGATGTACCGGCCGGGCACACCTAACTGGACGGGCCTCCGCGCTGATCGCTGCTACGCGCCAATTGGGGGACACCCTTCCGCTATCATCGCGCGCCGAGCAAGAGGCGTCATCCACATCAGATTTCGCGCAGACGCACATCGAACGCTCAACGACACTGACGAGTTCCGGCGGCAGCCAGCAGCCTTAAGGCACGCCGATACCAGCCAGCGGGGTCACAGGATACGGTGAATTCCTCTCACGGACTTCGTCTTTTAGTATCATATGACGGAGCAGTTCTCGTGCTGTCGGCATCGGGAGTTATTGACCTCGCGACCACGCCACACTTTGCTCACCGCGTCAACGAGGTTCTCAAACAACGGCCCGCCGCGCTCATCATCGATTTGTCCCACGTCGAATTCATGAGTGCGGTGGGCATCGACGTGCTTGTCCAGGCTCACCACGCCACCGACACTACGGCTTATGCAGTGGTCGCTGACGGCCCGGCCACAGCTAGACCGCTGCGGCTGACCGGCCTTCACACCGTCATCGCGATCTATCCGAGCGTGGCCGAGGCCCGCAAAGGCTTAAGGACAGCACCGCCACCCAGCGCAGAGCCACCATGAAGGGCCGGGCGTTGGCGCTCATCCACACTGACCATGCCTCGGTCACTGTCGGTCAGGACGACGCTAGCAAACGCACCGAAAAGGGGTTTTCCCCCGGCGGCACTGACCGCCTGAACCATCACCCCGAAGAAACACACGACGACGTACACCACGTCCTTGGACACTTGACCTCCGCCGAAATCTGCACGGCACGGATCTGGAGACCGCGGAGTACGAAGAGTGGCACTGGTACCGGTTCTTTCGTCTCCGCCGTCGTTTCGAGAGTTGGGCGGCCCAGCGCGGCCCGGGGTGGTTCCGCGGAAAAGCCGGTCGGCCAAGGCGGCTAGGTGAGTGGCGACCATATTCGATGCGGGCACTTCAGCCCGGTCAGAGCCCACGCACGTCGGGCGCTTTTCCTCAGCGTGGCCGACGCCGTTCGCCGTGGTGGTGCTTCGGACCCTTGTGAGACGTGTGCGGCGCACGATTTCAAACGTGCTCGGGCAAGTCTGGTGCCATATGCTGCCCAACCCGACAGTGCCCGGCTGCGGCTGGATTTGCTATTGCTGCCGCGTTGGTGTCGCTGGGGCCGGATCGCCCGCAGATCGCCCTTCGTCAGGCCGAACCCACCACAATGACACGAGTTGGGTCACAGGCGCTTTCGCCAAAACTTTGTCGGCGCTGGTGGCTAAGGTAGTGACTGCCGGGATGAAGCAGGAGCCGTCGATGTTCGATGATGAGGTGAATTACCCCACCGCCGTGGCAAGCTATGACGACGGCGGTGTGGCTGAAGCCATCCGCTGGTGCACGTCTCACATGGAGAAGGGCGACACCCTCACTGTCTGGACCAAGCTGAAGTCCAACCTGCGCAACTGCGACATGTTGAACCGACTGGTCATCCGCCACTCCGACGTCGAGCACGTGACCGGCAGAGGAGGCGCATACGTGCGTGGCCACGGCCCGGTGCTGATGGCCTGGCCAGGCATGGACGACATCGGCGAACTGGTCCGATTCAGCAATCACATGATCCGGGGGTTGTGTGTGATCACTTGGAACGCCAACCGGATTCGGCCGTGGGTAACGCAGATGCGACCGGATATCCTCGGCAACGGTTCGGAGTGGGAGGACCTCACGCCGAAGCTAGACCCCGTGGTGATCGAGGCGATGAACAGTCTCACGTTAACGATCAACCACAACAACACAATCGCGGCTGGCTACGAGAAGGACGACGTCGTGAGTGTGCTCCTCGAAGTCCACGATGCCGGCATCCCAATGGACGGCGACGCGATGCAGGGATGGGCGCTTGCCCACGGTTGGTCCGGGAAGAACCCGGCATTGCTGGCCAAGTACGTCGAGGACGTCAACGGCGGCAAACGCCCCCGGTGTAACCGAGTGATCCGTTCCGACTACATCGACCACCTGAGGGCGCGGGTGGCCGGAGGCGTCAATGACGACGAGGAATGATCGTGGCCGTCACGTCTGCCCCACAACTTCCGTCGAGTGAGGAATATAGCGGATGCGAATACGGCGGGTTATCAGTAGAACGTAGAACGAGCCCTTATTCCCTATCCTGTTGCAGCGCAGATTATTTCACAGCCCGAGTCAATCGCCGAAAACTTGATCAGCCCGTATGCTCAAGCCAGGGGCCAAGAGCCCGGAAGTGGCGCCGACGAAGGTCGACTCAGACCTCCACCCATAGGCCGCGTCGTACTGCCCAACCGGCGGTTCACCGTCGCAAGGTCATGGTTCGACTACTCGAGAGCGCCAACTTGCAGGACCTCGATCTCTTGGATGCATCCGGCAACCGCGGCCCAACTAGCAAAATGCCAGAGAATTCGACCGATGTTGATACCGCCGATCCGATCAAGGTCGCGATATTCTCTAACATGTTTCGCCGCAGTGCATTTCGCAATTGTCTACACTGGCGATAACTTGCGCAATTCGTACTCATGAAGGGCTTTTCACCGCAGTCGATTGGAGCGAGTGAAAGCGATTGATTCAACAGATGATCAGGCTTAGCGCTCTGACGCCAATGACGGTGTCGCTTGTCCACGCAAAGATCGACGCCTGAGGCTCAGCGGTCGGCACGATCACCCGCGATGGAACACCGTCCCAACCGTGGGCGTCCGCCGTGCCGTGTGCGTCGATTTGGGTTTGTAGCGAACTGACGCCGATCGCAGCAAGTGCTACGATTGCTACATGATGTCGGACTATGTTATCGCCGAGGTGGACGATGGACTGGAGGTCCGTGGCGTTACCCGAGGGGAGCTCACCGAGGCGCTTCAGCTCCTCAATTTCTTCGGAGGAACCGAGGGCCCACACGAGGCAATCGCCCTGCTACAACTACGCAACGCGCTCGTGCATGACCCGCAGGGCGGTGCACACATCCGCGAGTTCATTGAGGTGTTCAAGGCTATTCGCACGCTGCAAGCCGAGCATGTGGAAGCGTCGCGCGAAGAGCTGCTTCGCGTGCTGATGGGCCATGGCGTTAGTCTGACGCCCGCCGCGACCCTGTCGCAGTCGAAGCGTTTGGCCGCCCACCGCAACGCGCTGCTCGCGACGCCTTTCCACACCTACAAATCGCTGAGTGAGCAGCGCAATTCGTCGGAGTCCAACACCAGAACGTGGGTGGCGCGACGTCGACAAGCGCATCAACTATTCACCGTTGACCATGGCGGCAGGACCTTGATACCGGCGTTTCAATTCGATGAGCACGGCAAGCTGCGCGCCGAGTTGGCGCCGATCCTGGCAGCGCTTGCCAATGGGGGAGTGCGGGACTGGTCCTTGTGGACGTGGCTTACCAGCCCGACGAGTTTTCTCTCCGGCGAGGTACCAGAGCGCACCGCAACGACTGATCCAGCGCGTGCGCTGCGCGCAGCCCAGCGCTTCGCCGCGGGTGCGGCCGCCTAGAACACCGGCTCGACGTGACCGCTACGCCTCCGCCCCAGGATCTGGTGTGCCCCCACCCGGCGGGCTGTGGTGTAGTCGCGACGTTGCCCACATTGAATGCAGTGCCCCTCGAAAAAGGCCGCATGCTCTACCGCGTGTACGACGGTAAGTGGGGATATGACGAATTCAATGCAGGCTGGGGCGACACCCGCTTTGCCCCGATCGACGACCCCATCACCGGAAAGCGGTTGTCGAACATGTATGTGGGTGAATCGCCTACCGGGGTCCTGCTCGAGTCGGTCTTTCACGATGTCCACCAGTTGGGCAGCATGATCGCCTACGACGCCCATCTGCACGAGAAGCTGTTGGCGCACATCGAGTTGCCGGTCGATGCTGCGCTGGGCGACCTTCGCGATCCGCAGCTGACGCGGCTAAACCTCAAGCGCAGCCAAGTGATCTCGAGTCCGGCCGAGCACTATGCATGCACCCGGCGCCTGGCGATCGCAGCTCTTGCACAGAAACATGATCCGCCGCTTCAGGGACTGATCTGGCATTCTCGTCAAGCCGAGTTGATCAACAAGCCGCCCGAAGAAGTAATCGTCCTGTTTGGGGAAAGGTACCCGCCGAAGCGGGGTTCCTGGCAGCGGTCCGGACCCGGCTCGCAAAACCTCTACGAAGGGCCAGGGCGACTACTCGTCGAAGAGATCGCCGAAGAATTGCGTGCGCTGATTGAGACGGATAAGGCGTAGGCGCAGTCGTGGCCGGAAGGTAGCAACTTTATCCACGACGGCGATGTGGGCAAAAGTTCGTTGACACCGGCAGGCAGGCGCATTGTCAAGACCGAATTTTCGGCGCCAGTGGGGTCGTGATGTGTAGGTCTAGCTTTCGCGCTGGCAGTCAAGTTTGACGTTGGGCATGGTTGGTCGACCAGGCAGGATGCCTGGCGTTCGAAGAGATAAACAGTGCACCGGGAAAGCGGGTGGGCCGTCGTGGTCCGGCAGGCTGATGAGTCGCCGTGAGCGGCAGGCTTTCTTGTGCGCCGTGATGGCGGCCCAGGTAAGACCAATCACCGACATTTAGTGTTGAGCGCGGGTCGCGGGGCGGGCCGCTCAAGTCGTTCGGAGCGAGGCGGCGAGCGGCGTCCAGCGATCGGCGACCGTGCGCCTGTGCCGTGCACGTGGATCGGATGCCGGAGGGTGATGCTTGCATTGGAGAACTGTCGGCGGACATGAAAAACTGCCCACTGGCGGACATGAAAGTGCCCGTTCGCGGCCAATAAGAACTGCCCACCGGCGGATACGAAAGTGCCCGCAGGCGGCCATGAATCTGCCCAGACCTACTTGATGTCGTTCGGCGCGTCTGCGCTGGGGCGGCCTCTCCTGCGGTTTCGATGTCGATGCCTAGTCGACCCGACAACCCCAGGAGAGACCTACTTGAAGTCTGACGGAGAACTCATGGAAATACTCAATGCCTACGACCTGACCGGGTCCTACCGCGCCGCGGCCGAGCTGTGTGGGTGCTCGCACCACACCGTGAAGAAAGCGGTCGAGGATCGCAACGCTGGGCTGCCCCCGGCCACGCGGCGGGCCCGGATGATCGATGATTGGCGCGACCTGCTGGAAACCTGGGTCGCTGATTCGAAGGGCAAGATCCGCGGCGACAAAGCCCACGACAAGCTGGTGGCGTTGGGCTACACCGGCACCGACCGCACCACCCGCCGTTCGTTGGCGGAGATCAAAGCGCAATGGCGCCTTGGCAATACACGCGTGCACCGGCCCTGGATCACCGAGCCAGGACTGTGGCTACAGTACGACTTCGCCGACGGCCCCCTTGTCGCCGGCCGCAAGATCGTGCTGCTCGTGGCGTGGCTGGCGTGGAGCCGCTACCGCGTCGTGGTGGCTTTGCGGGACCGCACCGCACCCAGTGTCTTCGCCGGCCTGGACCGCATCTTTCGCATCGTCGGTGGTGCTCCGACCTACCTGCTCACCGACAACGAGAAGACCGTCACCACTGGACACATCGCCGGAGTTCCGGTCCGCAACCGGGCCGCGGTCACCTTCGGCCGCTACTACGGCCTTTCGGTGCTGACGTGTGAACCCGCCGACCCAGCCACCAAGGGTGGGGTGGAGAACGCGGTGAAGCTCGCCAAAGCCGACATCGTGCCTACTGAGACCAACCTCCTGCCGCAGTACGACTCGTTCGCCGACGTCGAAGCCGCATGCGCCGGTTTCACCACCGAGATCAACGCCCGCGTGCACCGGATCACGGGACGCCGGCCGGCCGAGATGCTCATTCAGGAACGCCCGGCCCTGCACGCGGTTCCTGACCTGCCCCACACCGCCGCGTTGGGGGTGACCCGCCGGGTTCCCGACAACACCCCGATGGTCACCTTCGACCACTGCCAATACTCGCTGCCCGCAACTCTTCTGGGCCAGACAGTGTGGATCCGTGACCACGACGGCACCGATGAGGTGGTGATCTGCGCTCTTGATGGCGGCGGCCCGGTGGAGGTGGCGCGGCATCGCCGCGCCGCCCCCGGTAGTCCCGCCATCAACGATGACCACTTCCCTGAGCATCGGGACAAGGTGCCCGGTGATTACCGGGTGCGGGCCCGCACTGTCAGTGAGCAGACCTTCCTGGCGCTGGGGCCGGGTGCGGCGGTGTGGCTCAAAGAAGCCGCCGCCGTCGGCACCGAACGGATCCTGCAGAAGATGGCCCACGCGGTGGAACTGTCGGCGTTAACCGGCCGCGCCGATGTCGACTGGGCGCTCGGGCATGCTGGCGTGCACGGTCGCTTCGCCACCGGTGACCTTGATTCCATCCTCGCCAGCAAGGGCATGGACACCACTCGCCGCGGCGCCGACGAAGACACCTCCCTGGCGCAAGGAACCAGTGGGTGGAACTTATTCGGCCGCAACGTTATCGACGCTGACGAGGCAGGCATCGCGTGACTACCACCACGACCACCGCGTCGCTACCCGCCGACGTCGAAGCGCTGATGCGTGGGCTGCGGTTGCCGCACGCCCGCGCGATCGCCGCCGACGTGCTGGCCACTGCCCGAGCTCAACGCTGGGACCCCACCGAGGTGATCAAAGCGCTGCTGACCGAGGAGTCCGCCGGCCGGGCCCGGTCCATGCTGGCCGCCCGCCGCAAAGCCGCCGGCTTCCCGACCGGGAAGACATTCGACGTGTGGGACCCCAATGCGTCGTCGATCCCGTTACCGACCCAGCAGGCGCTACAGACCCTGGAGTGGGTGGGTCGTCGGGAGAACCTGGTGGTCTGCGGGCCCGCTGGCACCGGCAAGACGTTCTTCCTCGAAGCGTTGGGGCAGAAGGTCATCGAAGCCGGGATGCCGGTGGCGTGGTTCACCCTCGAGCAGATCGGGGTCCTGGTTCGGGCGCACCGCGCTGACGATTCGTTGGGCAAGGCCGTGGCCAAGATCGTGCGTGCCGAGCTCGTGGTGATTGACGACGTTGGACTGTTGCCCGTCGGTGCCGATGCCGCTGAAGGGCTCTACCGCATCGTCGAGGCCGCCTATGAACGGCGCTCGGTGGCGATCTCATCGAACCTGCACCCCAGTGGTTTCGATGAGCTGATGCCCAAGACGTTGGCGACTGCCACCGTGGACCGGCTGCTGCATCACGCGCACCTGTGCCAGACCAGCGGAGACTCCGTGCGGCTGGCCCAAGCCCTGCACGGGAAGGGAGTCAAACCCTTGAGCTGACAACGGCCTCAACCACCGGTGGCGGACACACCCTAATGGGCAGATTCGTGTCCGCCACTGGGCAGTTCTTATTGGCCACCTACGGGCAGTTCTCATGTCCGCCCACGGGCAGTTTCAGCTGTCCATTGACAGAGAACAGAACTGAGGAATGCAGGCGACGGTTGGACCAAGCAGGACGCTTATCCTCCTTAAGGTAGGATAATAAGTATGACAAAGGCGAAGGTGTCGGTGACGATAGATCAGGCTGTGCTTGCGGCGGCCGATGCGGATGCCCAGGCGGTCGGCTTGAATCGTTCCGAGATGATCGAGCGGGCCCTGCACCACGAGCATCTCCGGATCTCGCTGGACCACTACACCGCGCACACCGTTCCGGCGTTGGATATCGACGCCTACGCGCAGACGGTCTACCAGGCCAACCGGGCCGCAGGCCTGTGATCACCCCCGGCGACGTCAGGCCGCGCCGCGACACCGGACACGAGCTGTATGTTGTCGTACTCTCCAACGCGATACACCTCGCCGCTGCAACCGGGCGCGTGATCACCTGCCCGTTCATTCCCGGTGAAATCCCCAGTGGCACAATGGCGATGATTGTATCTGTGCAGCAACCCAAGGGCGTTGTCCTGCCCGAGCTAGTTCAGTGGCTTCCCGCGGTAGCGCTCGACGAATCCATCGGCAACATCGGCGCAGCAGCCCTCGCCGACACGACGGCAACCATCGCGGCCCTCGTTTCCTGATTCAGCGCAAAGACCGACCCGGTGTCGCCGTCACCGCCTTGAGAATGCCGGATATGGACCACGGTCGGAATATCTCACCGCTCACGACGTCATCAGCACCGCGACGAAGGCGCCCGAGGGCGACGATCTCGTAGTTGCCGTTCTCGCCGCGGCAGCCGATTCCGGCATAGAAGTCGACGAGGCTTATTTGGCGCCGCGTGCTCGAATTGGAACCGCTCGACCTGTCCGACGTGCGCGAACATCTTGCCCTATAGCTCGCCAACGACCGTCAGGTCAGCTTGCCGGCAACGGGATGGTGGTCGGGTGCGGACAGCCTGTTCGGCCGTCTGGTCGAGGTGAACGGCGGTGTCGCCGCCGTCGCGAAAAAGCTCGGCGTGAATGCCAAGCACCTTGCCTGGGTTGCGGATTAGAGCCGTCGACTTCGGGCAGTCTAGCCCGTATGGGGAGGCTGGGGCCGCACGGCATGTGAACGTGGGTTTACGACCGGTGGTAGCAAAGGTGAACACGGCAGCGACTGTTATCCATGCATAACTGATATTATGCATGAATTATGCCACCCGCCGAGCCGCCCTCGTCAGGTCCTGCACTGTCTCGCACCGACGCCGACCGGCCGGAGTGTTTTCGTGCGTTTCGTTTCTGGCCGACCGGGCCACTCGCAAGCCCTCACCGCACACGACCGCGGCTGTCCGTTCTCATTGAATCTGGGGCACATTTACTAGTCTGACCTGCATTGCCCCAGATTGGATGAGAATTTCGATCGCGACGTTTCTCATTGAATCTGGGGCAACCCTGCTTCCGCGCCCGGCTGCGAGCGCAGCAGGGTAGCCGGAATGGTCTCCTGTCGATTCCGTTGGCTCGGGTACGTCTTCGGTATAACTACTGTGATCGTGTCTCTCGTGACACACGATCATGATTCTGTGGTGCGCTCGCTCGTGTTGGTAGTTCGGGTGCCGGCTGCGGCCTTTGAGCACCTTGGCCACCGCCCGTTTTAGATTGTCATAGCGGATACGGGCCGGGACATCACCAAAGTGGTTGAACGCCAACACATGCCGATGCAGGAGCGCCTCCTGGCCCTGAGTGGTGAAGTTGCTCCGAGCTAGAGGGCGAACGCTCCGCCTTTGATGAGGATGAGGGCCCCGATTGTGATCAGTGCAACGGGCAGAACGATGTGGCCCCAGCGTGAGAGTGCTTTGGCGATGATCGGGTGGGAGGCGAAATATCGGCCGGCCGCGCACCAGATGGCCACACCGATGAGGAACACGATGATGTAAACACCGATGGTGGCGATCGTTGAGACGGCGAAGATCGGAACGTACACGCCGATGTTGTCGCCGCCGTTGGCGAAGGTGATGACTGCGACCTGCCAGGTGCCAGGCGTCAACAGTGTTGCGGGATCATCGGTCGGCGCCGGTTGGGTGCGGCGATCCCGCCAGGCCAGCCATGCCGCCCGCAGCCCCAACACGATGGGCAGCAGCCCGAAGTACGGCAGTGCGGCTGGAGGAAGCAGCGTGGCACCCAGGAGTGCGCCGCCGACCGAAACTGCCAAGATGGCGGTGAAGCCGAGGTACTGACCGGCGGTCACTCGGATGGCTGCGCCACGATGACCGGGCGCCTGGCCGAACATCACCGCGAGGACCACGATGTCGTCGATATTGGTGATGGCGAAGGTGGCGATCGCCTGAACGAGTGTGGCTGGGCTCAGCACGGCCAATGCGACCAGCTTCGAGTGAAATCCCACCGCATCGGGTGAGCCTACTGCTCAGCAGGCCCCGCGCTCCCGCGCACCAACGACCTCCAGTGGGGCGGAAATTCATGACGACTGCCGGGGTCAACGGACTTGACGAAATACATGCCTCCGGTGCCACGGAGGTGGCTCCTAGAGGTATCGACATACGTCATCGGCGCTGCATGATTCCGGGTCGACGCTTTCGGCGCCCTGCCGCAGCCGGGCGATGGTCTCGCGCAGTGCCACCAGTGCGCTGATCTGCTCGTCGAGGTCGGTCAGTCGGATGTCGAGCAGGTCGCGCACGTGCGTGCACGGCGCGTGGCCGCTGTCACGGATGTCGAGGATCTGCCGAATCTGGGCGAGGCTGAACCCGGCGGCCTGTCCCCGTCGGATGAAGCCGACCCGGGCGATCGTGTCGGCGGCATAGTCGCGATATCCCGCCGGGGAACGTTCGGCGGGCGGGAGCAGGCCTTCGTCTTCGTAGTAGCGCAGCGTCGCGGTGGTGGCCCCGGTCGCCTCGGCGAGCTTCCCGATTCTCACGATGTCTCCTCAGAACACTTGACCTTCAAGCCTACTTGAAGGTCAAGGATGGGTGCATGAGTCAGGGATTGGACCTCGCGGTCATCGGTTCCGGCGGCGCGGCGATGGCCGCGGCGATCCGCGCTACCGCGCTCGGCAAGTCCGTCGTCATGATCGAGCGCGGCATCTTCGGTGGCACGTGTGTCAACACCGGCTGCGTGCCGTCAAAGGCCCTGATCGCAGCGGCCGAGGCCCGGCATACCGCAGCCGACACTGCCCGGTTCCCGGGGATCGCCACCACGGCCGGCCCGGTGGACATGGCGGCCCTGATCGCCGGCACGCACGATCTGGTGGAGTCGCTGCGCTCAGAGAAGTACCTCAACGTGGCCGAATCGTATGGCTGGCAGCGCATTCAGGGCCAAGCGCGGTTCGCCGGAACCCCGGACGCGCCCGTCATCGAGGTCGGCGATGCCACCATCGAGGCCGAGCACTACCTGATCGCCACCGGCGCGAACCCAGTCATCCCGCCCGCATTCGAGGGCGTCGCCTACCTGACCTCGACCACCGCGATGGAAGTCACCGAGGTCCCGGAGTCGCTGCTGGTGATCGGCGGCGGCTACGTCGCGTTGGAGCAGGCGCAACTGTTCGCCCGGCTCGGGTCAACGGTGACGGTGCTGGTCCGCTCCACGCTGGCATCGAAGGAAGAGCCGGAAGTCGGCATGGCGCTGCTGGAGGTGTTCGCCGACGACGGCATCCGGGTGGTGCGCCGCGCCACGGTGAGCGAGGTCGAGCAGGCCGACGATCAGGTCACGGTCACCGCGACCATCACCGGCGGAACGCAGCAGTTCCGTGCCGCGAAAGTCCTCGTCGCCACCGGCCGCCGTCCGAACACCGACGGCCTGAATCTCGAAGCGGTGCAGGTCAAAACCGGCGAGAACAACGAGGTCGTGGTGAGCGACGGGCTGCAGTCGTCGAACCCACGGATCTGGGCGGCCGGCGACGTGACCGGGCACCGCGAGTTCGTCTACGTCGCCGCCCATCACGGCGCGATGGTCGCCGACAACATCTTCACCGACGCCGGCCGCAGGGTCGACTACCGCCATCTGCCCCGCGTGACGTTCACCAGCCCCGCGGTCGGTGCGGCCGGGACGACCGAGGCCGAGCTCCTCGCCGCCGGGACACGGTGCGACTGCCGGGTGCTGCCGCTAAAACATGTGCCGCGTGCGGTGGTCAACCGAGACACCCGCGGTTTCATCAAACTCGTCGCCGACGCCGGCACCGGCCGCATCCACGGCATCACCGCCGTCGCCAAGGATGCTGGCGAGATCGCCGCCGCCGCGGTCTACATCCTCGACGCCGCGATGACCGTCGACCAGGTCGCCGGGTCCTGGGCCCCGTATCTGACCATGGCCGAAGGCATCAAAATCGCCGCCCAGTCCTTCAGCGCCGATATGTCCCGACTGTCCTGCTGCGCATCCTGACGCATGGCTCACTCGAAAGGTTCCTGATGCCCAATTTCCTTGACCGCCTGACCATTCCGGAAGAGTCCGGGCTCGACCCGACGATGCTGGTGCCGTTGCTGCGGCTGCTCGCCGCCGGCGAGCCGGTCACCGTGGAGGCGCTCGCCGCGGCCGTCGGCCTCCCGGTTGACGAGGTGACCCGGCGTCTGGCCGCGGTACCCGACACCGAATACGACGAGCAGGGCCGCATCGTCGGCCAGGGCCTGACCCTGCGCCCGACCCGCCACCGATTCACCGTGGCCGGCCAAGAGCTCTACACCTGGTGCGCCCTGGACACCCTCATCTTTCCCACCATCCTGGACCGGCCCGCCAGCATCGAATCCGAATCACCCGTCAGCGGGCACCCGATCAGGGTCTCGGTCGGCGAAAACGGTGTCACCAGCGTGCAGCCCGAGACCGCGGTGGTCTCGCTGGTCAACCCCGACGACCTCACCTCGATCCGGTCCTCATTCTGCAACCAGGTGCACTACTTCACCTGCGCGCAGGACGCCGCGCCGTGGCTCGCCGAGCACCCCGAAGGTCAGATCGTCAGCGTCGCTGAGGCCCACCAACTCGGCGCAGCCCTGACCACACAAATCCTTACCCAGCTCCATACCCCGCCAACTGCCCACCCCGGCTGCTGCAGCTGACCAGCCGCACCCAACCTGATGAGGAGAAATCAATGAATCAACGTCCACGAAGAAATCCCGTGCTGCTGGGTGCGGCAGCGGTGCTGGTGACGGCCCTGTGTTGCGCCGCGCCAGTCCTGATCGCCGGCGGCGCGCTCGCCGCCGTGTGTGGACTGCTCGAGAATCCATGGGTCATCGGGGCAGCCGTCGCGCTGCTGCTGGCGGCTGTGGTCGCCTTCGCCCGCCGCGGTCAACGCGGCGATCACTGCTGTCCCGCCGACAGCCATTCACCCGCGACGCACACGCTCGACGACCTGACGAAAGGAAGCATCGACAATGTCTGAAACGCGTTCGTTTACACCCCACAGGTGGGCGGGCGTTACGGCTGTGATGCTGGCAGCGGGCGCGCTGACCGCGTGCGGCCAATCGGCCACAACCAGCAATCCGACCTCACCGCCACACGCCAACGCCACAACCCAGGCGACGGCGGCGACACTGACCACGGTGGACGGCAAAACCGTCGAACTGCCCGCTGCCGCCCCGACCGCGATCCTGTTCTTCTCCTACGGGTGCGGCGAATGCGTCGGCGGCGGTAAATCCCTGGCCGCTGCTCGGGCGGCCGTGGAGAAAGCCGGAGGCAGCGCCAAGTTCCTAGCCGTCGACATCGTCCCCACCGAGAAACCCGCCGATGTTCGCCACTTCCTGGACCAGATCGGCGGCACCAGCCTGCCCGCGGTCGTCGATACTAACGGGGCCCTGACCAGCCGCTACCAGGTGACCGCGCCGACCACCGCCCTCGTCATCGACCCGTCCGGGCAGATCAGCTACCGCGGCCACGCCCCGTCCCAGGATCAGATCCTGGCCGCCCTCGGCAGCAGCGCCGCACGGTGAACCTGCTCGCGCTCGCGTTTACCGCTGGCATGCTCGCCCCGGTCAACCCCTGCGGGTTCGCGCTGCTACCGGCGTGGATCACCGGCACCATCGCCACCGGCGGCACCGATGCGGTGCTCGTGCGGCTGGCCCGGGCACTGCGCACCGGGGCCGTCCTGACCATCGGGTTCACCGGCACCCTCACCCTCGCCGGTATCGCGATCAGTGCCGGTGCCCGGACCCTGGTGACGGCTGCTCCCTGGCTCGGGATCACGATCGGGCTCACCCTGGCCATCTTGGGCGGCTTCATGCTCACCGGCCGCACCATCGGTCTGCGTATGCCTGCCCGGACGCGTCATCGGCCGGACTCCCCAACAGCCGGTGGTGTGCTCGCGGCCGGAATCGGCTACGCCCTGGCGTCACTGTCCTGCACCTTCGGGGTACTGCTCGCGGTGATCGCCCAGGCCCAGGCCACCAGCGGATGGGGCGGTCTGCTGGCAGTGTTCACCGCATACACAGCCGGTGCCGCCACCATCTTGATGCTGGTCAGCGTCGGCACCGCCATCGCCGGCACGGCCCTGACCCGGCATCTGGGTATCCTCGCCCGCCACGGGACCCGCGTCACCGCCGTTGTCCTCATCGCCACCGGCGCCTACCTCGCGTGGTACTGGCTGCCCGCGGCCACCGGGCACACCGCCAGCGGCGGCAACCTGCTCACCGGCTGGTCGGCCACCGCGACCGGATGGCTGCAGGACCACGCCCTCCCGGCCAGCGTCATTGCCGCCTTCGCTGTGGTGGTCAGCGCGGTGGCCGCGTACTGGACCACCCACCGCCGGCCAATCACCGGCAAGCAGCGCCGCCGGTGATGATTCACCGGCCGATACACCCAGCCAGATACCACTGTCCCTAACGATTAGAAAGCCGATAGATACAACCGTCGGACACAGTCAGATGCACACCACAAGTGCCTTACTGATAAGGCACATTCAAGACTGCCGACCCCTAAGCGCGACACGCCAGTTCTGCGCCGTCTGAGCGTGTCGTCAATACGGCAGTGGCGAATAGGCGTCGGTACTGCGCCCATTGCTCGACGGGGGTGGCGTCGGCATGGTGGGCGCCGGTGCGTTCGTTGATGCGGTCGAGCAGTAGCGTCGGCCAGGCGGGTTCCGTTGGCGTCCTGGGCTGTTCAACCCGAGGGCGAGCTGTGAGCAATGTTGCGGCTACGGCGATCACATCGGGGTAGGCCACCACGTGCGCTTCTAGGCCATTCTGCAGAATCCCCGCCGCCACGTGACGCTCTGCGTGAGCCCAGAAGACCAGGATGTGGCGGGCGTCGCCCAAGGCGTCATGAAGGTCGACCTCTGAATACTGACGGGCCAAGCGCCGATGCGTGCGCCCGGCACTGAGCACCGTGGGCCGGTCACGAAGATCCACCTGGTCGTCAAGAACGCGCGTTGGTGAACCGATCCAGCGTCGGTGACGGTGGCATACGGAGACATGTGCAGGCAGGTAGCAGTAGACGGGTTCGTGTATTCCCTTGCGTGCCATACATCTTTGACACAAAGGGCGGCGGAGATATTGCTTGAGCGCGGTGGGGTCGCCAGCAAGCCCGCAGAGACGGGACCGGATTACCTGCTCAGGTTGGCCGCTGACGACGGCCAACCAGTCCGGTCGCGGCCGGGCTGCGCATGATTCGGCGACATGGCCGCGCAGTGTGGAGACGCCGATATGGTTGGCGCGGGCCAGCCTGTCGATGTAGGACGATACGGCTTCCCAACGGAACGGTGCGATCGTTCGCGGGAGCCGCTGGCGTGGTCCGCGCGGCCACGGCCTGACAGTTGCCACGTCAGCTGGCCGTGCGGGCCGCGGCCGTGTGGGCGGCGTAGTCGATCAAAATATCGTCCATGGCCTCGCGGGTGATGTGCTCGGTGCCGTCGAGCATCGCTTGGATTGCTGAAGCCCGGATCAAGTGGGCCAGGCTGCCGATCATCCCGCCGGTGCGGCGGTGCAGGTAACGGGCCTGGGCGACAAGGCTTCCCGGTTCGTGTCGATGCAGACGCAAGGTACCTTCCATGGCGGCGACGAGTTGTCGCCACTCCTTGGCGTCGGGGAATGCGCTGGTGTGGATCACCCCGCAACGGCCGGCCAACTGCCGTCCCCGCGTGCCGGTGAACAGCCCCGAGCGTTCCACTTCGATCCCGGCGTAAACGAATGTCGCAGGCAGATGCTCGGTGAAGTATTTGAGGTGGTCGGACAGTTCTTCGCCGGCGCGGGTGTCGAGGTTGAGGTTGTGGATTTCATCGACCACCACGATGTCGGTACGGGCATCGATGAGCACCTGGCACACGGCATCGGAAATATCGGTCACGTTCATCCGCTGATTGAGCGTGGGAAGCCCCAGAAACCGTGCGAACTCCATCGCCAACTTGCGGGGCGACCCTTTCGGCGGGGCCGTCACATACACCACCGGAATCCGGCTCTCATCGCCGGGAAACCTTGCACGGGTGCGCAATTCGTGAAACCGACCCAGTTGCTTGATCGCCGTAGTTTTCCCCGTCGCTGCCCCGCCGGAGATGATCAGCCCGCGCCGGGCCCCGATCTCGCGCTGGTTGAGCAATGTCAACAGCCGGCCCTGATGGGTGATCGCTTCGATCGCCGACGTGGTGACCACCACCAGCTCCGAATGATGCGCAACCCGGGCCTCGTTGTAGGCCGTCCGCTCGTCCTCACCGAGGCTGGCCCACTCGTCGTCGGCGAGCAACGTGAACTCCGGCGGATCGGCATCAACAAAACGCCGCCAGCCCTCCAGCGTCGTGGTCGGCTGGCGGCGATCCTCTAACTGACCCACCGCCGCAATCTCGGTCACAGTCGCCACGTTTGGGCCTCCTTGCGTGCATCAAACACCGGCAGGGGTATGACCTCCGCCATCTCGCCGTCATCGTCGAAAGTCTCGTTGTCGGCGGCCCGTTCCGACGGTGACGGGCCATGATGTTCGGATGATTCCGTCGGGTCCGGCCAGTCCCGGCCGGCGCTCGCGGCGCTGGTCCGTCCAGTCACTCGGCGCTCGGCTTTCGTCTGCTGCTGCGGCCCAGCGGCGGCGCGGTCCAGCAAGTCCTCCGCGATGGCCGCAATCTCCGCTTCCTGGGTCTTCTGGGCCCCTCTGCGGTCGGCTACGGAGCGGGCGTGGCGCCACAGTGTCTCGCCGAACGGCACCGGCGAGGACCGAAGGTGCGTCCACGTCGCGGCCAGCCATCCGTCTTCGTGGTGATTGCGCACCCAAATCCTCGACACGTCATACGGGTCGTAGTGCACTTCCCACTGTCCGTTACGGGCATCGACCCCGGAATGCTGGCGCCGGTATGGGTTGAGCGCCTTGGCGTCATAGGTGCGATGGTTGATCCGGACCCCGTAACTGTTGATTGTGCGCCACTGCACGGGAAGCAATTCGATATAGTCGTCGGCGTCCAGTGGGACCGGTACATAGCCAGCCACCTCAACGAGGGCAGTGTATTTCTCGTTGGGAGACAACGCTTTCCCCGGCGTCACCGGATCCCGCAGGCCATCGTGGGGGCGGTTCTGCCACACCGCGATGATCCACTCGTCCAGCAGCGCCTGCAGCTCAATCATCGACCACACCGCGTCGTCCTCGGCGTTTTTCCCACGCCGCTCCACCGATGAACCGACGTAACCGGCCACGTACTGTGCGAACAGGGTGCCCACCGACTGCAATGTCCGCTCGATCTTCGGCTTATCGGTCGGGCAGTCGGGATGAGCCGGCTGCAGATTGATCCCCAATGTGCAGCACGCTTGCCGAAATGTTTGGGACAGATACGCTTTCCCGTGATCGCAGACGATCGTCTCGGGAGCGATCACCGGCCTGGCCGCAGCATCGGCCAGGCGCTGATCGACACTGGTCAGGCTGTGGTGCGGAAGTACCGACCGGGACATCCGCAGCGCATCGGCCCATCCCGGGCGCATCGGTTCGGGCGTCAATGCCCGCGCCAAGAGCAGTGACGCGTCCACTGCTTTGGTCGTCGGTCGCAGCACCGCGGCCGGGATGGACCGCGTAGCGTTGTCGACCATCGCAGTCAGCTCGACTCGGTCTACCATGCCGTCATCGAGCACTACCCGTACATCCAGAAGGGTTGAATCGATTTCCACCATCTCGCCGGGGCGCACCACGGTGATCGACCCGAATGGGCCATCGGGCTGCTTGGACAGCGATCGCCGCGTCCGTGCTGACCCGAACGTGTGCCGTCCTTCCGCGAGGCGCTTGACCAGCCGGTAGAAGGTGGGCTGCGACGGCATCGCGGGCGCGTCGTCGGCACCATAGGTGGCCACCAGCGTCTTGGCGACCCGCCGTTGCAGACGCTGCACCGTTCCCGTTGACAGGTCGGTCTCGCCCTCGATCGCATCCCGCACCGCGGCGACGACACGGTCGTCCACACGGCCGAATACCGCGCGCCGCCGATTATGGCGCCCGTCAACCACTCCCAGGAGCCCGTCCCGTTCGTAGGCAAATCGGCGACGCTGCAACGCATTCCGACTCACGTCGTGGCCGGCGGCACGCAGCTCGTCCAACTTGGCCAGCTCACGCTGCCGCAGAGATCGTTTCGCCGTGTCGAACTCTGGGCGGGGACGAATGCCCGCGGCCGTCCCAGGCGGGCGGCCGCTGAGGATCTCCACGATGTGGCGCTCCCACCACCGTGCTTGCTCGACGGCTGCCTCGGGAATGCCAGCCAGCATTTCCTCAGAACACAGTGGCGGTCGCGACCCCGACACCAATTCCAATGCCGGATCAACCATCAGCTGCGAGAGCGGCACCACAATCTGCTCGCCGACAGCGTCAACCAGTCGAGCTGATCCGCCCGACAGGGTTACGACGGTGAAAACACCTGCTGATAAACGGATTTCGTCTCCCTCTCGGACGACACCCGTTCGCACGTCAGGTCACCACCCGGTCCCGAGGCCAATCGCCGTGTCGTCGCCAAGTGCCGCTCCTTGCAGATCGGCAACTAAACGGCCGTGCCAGAGCAGATGAAACAGTACGGGCAGCACCACCAAAGGAGTCCCGACCGCGTGCACACCAGCCATCAACGGACGGACCCGAGCGAAGACCTCCGCCAGTTGATCAGCCAAACCGATCTTCAATACTCGCGGATGCCGATAACCCGATAACCAACGTAGATTCGCCCGCAGCACTGGATCGAGGGAACCGACACGCAGGTAATCCCAACCGACCATCGCGCACGTGGCGGCAGACCGATCGAACACGTCCCGATCAGCGTCAGAGATCCGGTCGTCCTCACGAACGTCGACTACGACGACAGATCCATCGCGGCGCCGCACGAAGTAGTCAGGAGCATGCCGCGTGCCGTCACGCCAATGAATCCAAAATGGTTGCGACAGAACACCAACAACATCCGGATCGGCATCCAACGCCATCAACTGGTCACGTTCTACCCAGGACTCGTGACCTACATGTGCGCCGGTTGTGGCGAACCACCACAGCCCGGGAAAGTTACGCTGACCTCGAAACGAGGGGAAATTCCGCACTGGTGAACAGTCCAACTCAAACCGGGTTGCAGCACATCGGTCCAGCGATTGCCGCGTGCATCCCTCGCGGGTGTTGAACTCCAAGTCCACTGCACTCGCTACACCTGGCCCAGCCGAAACAGCCGACGTCAGCACACATAAACGCTAAGCCTCGTGCCCCAGATTCAATGAGAAAGACACGCACTTACCCCAGATTCAATGAGAATGCCCCAGAATCAATGAGAACGGACAGCGGCGTATCGGCGCGACTTCGACGCGATCGCGGCCGTGCGGACCCGAATACCTGCGGCCGGTCGACGACCGATAAAGAAACCCGGGTCAGCTGCCGGTCCGGCCATCGTGTTGGACAATGATACGTCACTGTGACGCACTTGAAGGCGAATCACCCAGCGGCCCATTATCTCGTGTGCTGCGTCCATAGATAATCGTCATTGTCCATGACCCATGGCCGACAATCTTTGAGCCGTGTGTCCGCGCGACTCTCAGCGGTTAGGTGGCGATTTCTATTTTCGCCGGTGGCAAAATCTTCCAGCTACCGCGAAGTGGGTCGGATCAGCTTCGAACTGTGTGCAGGGATAATCTGCTCAGCCGTTAGTTTGTTTCGCTGCAGCCCTTTGGTGACCGCCGCGGGATCACCCCATGATTTCGCTGCGGCAATTTCGTCGGCGAACCGCAACACATCGGTGCGCAGATTATCGAGATCAGCAACGGTGATAATTCGCGTCTCTGGCGGCAAGCTGGCTTCGGGGTGAAGCTCGGCACTCGGGTGCAGCATTACCGGAATCCGTTTCGTAACGTGTGGATTGCGGCAGGAATCCCATTCGAGGGACGTCAAGAGCTGGCCTGCTTCTTTGACCTTCATGATCCGGGGATCGGCCCGATTTACCTCGGTCTTCAGCTCGATGACCGCGTTGAGAGTAGGAGTCATGCCCCACAAATTGTCAGGGCCTCCATCCTTCTCCTCTTTGTCGGGCCGGGTGGATGCGAACCCGAGATGATGGCCGAGCAATTTGAACTGTTGCTCGGCGAGGTCGTGAGTTTCAGGTAGGGCCCACACGATGCTGTCGAAGATCGTGCGAAATCCGAGCCGCAACGCGTTCGCGTCGGTGTACAGCTCTGCCAGACGTTCCGCCGCCTCTTTTCCTTGCAGTGCAGGACCTTTTACCGGTTTGGCAGACGGGGAAACGTCCGACTTGATTACCCCAGGATTGAGTTCCCGCGCCCTCGCGATTGTGTTCTGGGCCTGCATGGGGTCAGTGAGTTGTTGATAGCCGGCTAGCTCTTCGAGGAACCAGCCCGTCTCCAAATCATCGGTCACCGTGTTGATCCCAACGCTCAGCAACTCAGCGGCCGCCTGGGCATCGCCGGCGTCGGCTTTGTTGAAGGCCTCCCGGCGCGCGATCGCGATGTCGGTGATTTTGCCGTCATGGTCATATTCCACATCGGCTACAGCTTGCTTGGCAGCGGTAACCCAGTCGTCACCGCGTTCCAGAAACATGTTGAGCGCGTTGCGGATCTCGGCGATCCCCTCGTTCTCAATCTGGACGGCGATCTTCTGGCTGAGTTCGATCTGTTTGAGGGTCACCGGGGAGTAAAAACGCCGTTGCTTGGGGTCGCGCAGCGTCAGCGCCGCCTCGCTGGTGAGCAGCAGCACGGCGCAATAGTCTTCGAGGTCGCGGATGCCTCGGCCCATACCTTGTTCGATTCGTTGCACCTTGCGCGCCTGGAATGTTGTTGACCCAGTGAGTGCAGCAGATTCACGTTGTTCAGCACCTGAAAGCGGTGTGGGAATGCCGTCGATAATGAGCAGCCGGCACGCGTCGTGCGGTAGGTCGACGCCGTCGTACTTGTTGATGAGGACTACCACGCCTACCTGCTCGCCCGCGGTGAGGCGGTCAACTACTGGTCCCATCGTCTTCACGTTGACGATCTCGTCCGCAACCTCCTCCCATGCCTTCGCCCGATGCTTACTCGGCACAAGCACGACGACGTTGACCGGTTTGTCGGTGGTGGATCGGTCGCCGCTTCGATCTCCATCGGCGAAGTCCCGGGCCAGCCGGTGGATGGTGACTTCGGAAAGGCTGGGGTTGATAGACAGCGGCGCCAGGATGATGCGGTCACCGAGGTCTGAGGCTCGCTCGGGAGTGATCGGCTTCCGAATGGTGTCGGGATCGGCGCCGAGCTCTGTGACGAGGACGCTTTCGTCGGCCAACGTGGCTGTCAGGTAGACCCGCCGGCGCGCCCCGGAAAACGCCGGGATCATGTTGATGGGCGGGCATGGCATCTTGATCTCGACCCCGCGGTGCGAGAACGTAATGATGGCCATCGCCAGGTTGTCGGCCACGAACGGCCAGCCGAAATAGAACTCCTTGATGGTGTCGTCGTCGCCGTACTTCTTCAGTATCTGCAGCGCCGCGTCTGCCCGCTCGGCCGTCGCTTTCGGCGGCACTCGGAGTGTGGCGCTGTAGTCCCTATCCTTCAGGTCGGCAAAGGCTTTGGGGCTCTGACGCTTGAGGTCCTCGCCGAACAGCTCCAATAACTCGCCGAATCCGGCGCACTCCGGGGGCAGGGTTGGGCAGAACTGGTGTCTGGCCGCCGCAAGCGCGGAGTGCGCATCGTCGACGATCACGGTGCCCAGTTGGGTCACCGGTTTCTGGCCCCGCACACCGAAGGCGCTGCGACCGTTGACCAACTTCTCGAAGGTGCTGACCAAGATGGCACCGCCGGCAAGGAATCGCTCGTCGTGGTGATCGGTGGTCACGGCGATTCCCTGAGGGGCCTCGTCCACCACCTGCTTGATCAGGTAGGTGTCGGGAACTAGGTAGACGACCGGGCCGACGTCTTCGTTGAGGCTCGACTGCCCAATCAAGAGTCCGACCAGCGTCTTGCCGCCACCGGTGTTCTGCTTGATCACCAGGTCAGGCTGGTCGCGGCGGTCGAACCACTGCTTGAGTACCTCGCCCTGTTCGGGTCGCAGCCGCGACCATGGCTTGTGGGGCAGGGCGGTGAAGATGTCTCGCGGTTGGAGCAGCTTCGCGCCGTTATCGGCGTTGATTTTGTCCCAGTTGATGGGCATCGGACCTCTGTGAGAGCTGGTAGAACTGCGGCGAAGCTGATGGTATTTGAGTCTACTGGGCGACCCGGGGGCGCCCGTGCCTCGCGGCACCACGGTGGCGGCGAACCATCGCCAGCCCGAGTTGGCGCATAAGTGCACAACTTCGTCGCTGTACTGGACTATGCCAGCCAGCTGTCGGGCCGCTTACTCGCGGTTCCACCCTGATGTCGGCCGTGTCCACTATCCTGGAGGGACTTCACTGAGGGTACTGAGGGTGGTGTTCCGAGTGACCGAGCTGCAGAAGGTCAAGCGCCGGGTCAAGGCTGTGCGCGCGATCCGCCGCAGCACCGAACTCGAAGGTTCCCGTAGCACCAACGCCACGCGCGCCGACCAGGTCGCCTACGCCCGCGGGACCATCACCGCCGCCGAGCTGCGCGATCGCGTCAAGCGTCGGTACAACCTGAAGTAACCGGCTCTGGAGTGCCGCATCCCTGGGACACCGGTGATCTCGAACGGAACTGGCAGGGCTATTTCATACCCGGCACGAGCATTTTGAGGAACCGAGTCGGCGCCCTGACACCCGAGGCGCTGCGGGACGCCGAGAACGATCTCGTCGAAGCACGTGTTATCGAACTCCGTGAGGCTCCCGAACTTCTGGGTGACCGCACATACGATCTCACGTACCTGCGCGCGATCCACCGTCAGCTCTTTCAGGACGTGTACACCTGGGCGGGTGATGTGCGGACCGTCGGCATCGAGAAGGGTGGCGAGTCCTTCTGTCCCCCGGGCAGTATCAGTCGGCCGATGACCCATGTCGCCGCAGAGGTCCACCGGCTCAACCAGCTCAGGGATCTTCCCGAGGCTGATCTCCCGCCCACCGTCGCATACCTGTACGACTACGCGAACTTCGCCCATCCCTTCCGTGAGGGCAATGGCCGGTCCACCCGCGAGTTCTTCGACCTTCTTCTCTCCGAACGCGGCGCCGGACTCGATTGGCAGAAGACCGACCTGACCGAGTTGCACAGCGCATGCCACACTGCGCGAGCCGAATCCGACCTCTCAGGGCTCACTGCGATGCTCGCGAAAATCCTCGACGATGACCCCGCATACGAGTTCTGATCAGGCGGGGCAGTGCTCAAACGTGCCCCGCTTCGGCGCCTGGCGGCGACCGCGAAAAACCCGCACTGACATAACTGTTGAGGGCCGTGCCTTTCGGCTCTGCTTCTGCCAAGCGTCAAGACGACCGAATCGGATGGGGTCGCGTAGCGGAAAATATCCTAGTAGGTTGTGTTGCAGCGGAATTCGAATACCGTCTCGTTTTCCTGGCGCCCGGGTTTCACGTCGAGACCCGGGACGCATACCGCGGCTTCTACCCTGCGTTCTGGTTCCGCCGCCACTGGTGGACCTCGGAGACAGCCTCGGTCCTGCTGATACGGCCATCGCGGAATCGCTGAAAGATATTGTCGCTGTTTGGGTCTATCCGACCATACCTGAGCCCTAGAGCGGCTTCCCCGACGGTGATTCCCGCCTGTGATAGCTCCGTGGCCGTGTGCGGGCGTTGGCCATCACGAGTGAGTCGGATCCATTCGATGATGGCGTCATCCTCGCCGTCGAGTCCGTTCAGCCGTTCGCGGACCCATTGTTGGTGCAGGGCCTTTGCCTTCTTGACTTCCCAGGCATAGTAGGGGCCTTCTGGTGCGCCAAGGTGGTTCGGTCTGGCAGGAACGATTACGTCGTCGAGCAAGGCTTTGAGAATCGGTGCCATCCAGCTGAGCTGGGGAGTTCTGTGGTTACTTGCCGGCGAGGGCTGGGCTTTGATCCGGGCAAGGTCGGCGGCGAAAGACAGCTCGGCGTCGCTGGCGTGATTTGTCGCGGCTGATCGACCGTACATTCCGGGATCGACAATTCCCTCGGTGTATTCCCCTGTGGGTGTTGATATTTCAGCGGCGAAGTCACGCAGCATCGCTCTGACAACCGGCGACTCAATACTTGACCCGGCCGACTTGACGTACTCGCCGCGCTCTTTGAGCACCGTGATCAGCTGGCTGGAGGTCCAACCCAGCTGTTTGGCGAATTCGTAAACACGCATCATTGTTCCGACGCCTATTTCTCAGCTCCGGATCGCGACGGTGAGGCATGCTGACCGGGTCTGTTGTTGCGCTTGTGTGCGCGCTGCCGAGCCTTAGCCAAGATTTCCACTGCTGCCTGGAGGACCTCGGGATTGGCCATGCCCGCTTCTAGATCATCTTGGCGTAGGAACCCGGTGTCGTTGCAGACTAGGCCGCCCACCACGTAGGTCAGCCGTGCACTTTCTGGCAAATCGGCGTCGAGTACCCCCTGGCCCTCAATCATCCGCAACATATGACGACGGCGTTGACGGCTGAGATTTGGCACGACATGACTTGCGGCCCTAGCGGCTTCACCGTCCGTGCGGGTTGACGGAAGGTTGGGACCAGCGGCAGCCCCTCGGCGACCAGGCTTGGTTGGTGCCAGGTAGCCGCGGCGCCGGGCCATGGCAATCCAGTCGCGGATCGTGGCTTCGGGGCGGTCGAATACTTCAGACATACGCTTGAGTGCACCTCGACCACGCCCGGCCTCCCAAACGTAAGTCTCGGCTACATCAATGAGCAGCTCGTCACTGAGTTCGGGCCGCCCGCGGCGTCGGGCTGCGGCCGTCGAGGAGTTCTCCAAGGCACGACGCTGTTCGTCGCTCAGTTCATCGGGCATCAGGTTTGGACCGGGGAACGCTCTAACGCCCTCCGTGCGCCACGAATCGTCGACGAGCTGACGTTCGGTTCGCGTGATGATGTCACCAAGCGGGACACGGCGCAAGACATCGCTGTTGATCAGGGCCGGCGGATTTTGACTGTCGGGAAGCTCGACGCTGTCAGGGGGCGAGTAGTTATCGTGCTGATCGAAGTAGCCCCAGTTGCGCCGAAAGAGTTCAAGCTCGGCAACTTCCAAACCCCGTCCGCGATTAACCAGCACCGCATACACGGTTACGGGAAGCTGCTCGGAGTTGTACACGATGTCACAGACATATCCAGGTCCTCTGGACTTCTCCTTGATGTAAATCTCAAGCCGGTCAGTGGGCCAGTCCCCCTCAACGTCAATGTCTGATGCGCAGACCTCATCGTCATCACGCGGGCCGAATCCCATATCGAAGAACGAACCTTTGGTCAGGTCCAGAAGCTGCCCCACCCTGCTGCGGCTGTATGAGAGGTCTCGAATATTCAGATCAGGATCGTGGATGAAGTCGATTTTTTCGCTCTGCCCCATAGCTTGAGAATAAGCCCGCAGGACAGCGTAAGAGCGGGGAAAAGTTACCGAGTTAGTCGGCGGAATAACTCAGCTTCAAAGGTCTGCGTGCGGCGGCACCTGCCTTAGCTACTGCTGCCCCGAAGGCTGCGGCCTCGGCCTAGGGCGCCGGGCATGGCGAAGACCAACGACCTACGAACGCTATTTGGGCGTGCTCCCTGTGGGGAAAAGCCACCGTCGCACCCAGTTCAGGTCGAAACGGCGATCGTCGGGCCAAACAATTAGCCGCAGCCGATCCATGCTCGACCCGGGCGGTTAACTTCGGCCCAGGAGGGCTTGGCAGTGTAGGTCGTCTGCGTCGCGGCGTTGGTCCCGGAACGCTCAGGCAGTCCCCTGCCGCCGCCGGGCGACACGCCCTGGCTACCGGTAACCCTCCATATTCGATCCGGTCGTATTGGAGCCGACGGACTCTCGCGGCCTCCGAGCGTTTTGGGCACAGGTGACGACACCGGGCGCTGCGCAACGGCCGCCCTGTGGGATTCGTCGGCGAGTGCTCGACGTCGGGTGTGAATGGTTGCCGAACCAGACTTCGCGGAGGCTCGAACGTTCCGCCCAAGACGATGGCGGGCTCGCATGACGTTGACAGCGGACGGCGACAACTCCGGATCGGTATACCCCGCGTCTCTCGAACACCTGTGCTATCATCTGGGCGATTACTGGCAGCGCTGAAGGGGTGAAAACAGGCGACGTGAGCGGCGGGACGCGGTCAGCCTTCGGATACCTCTATCAATACGCGGCGACTGCGGAGTACTACCTCCGTTTCCTCAGCGAACATCCCACGGCGTCGCTGCTAGTCGAGCCCACCGCGCTGGTTAGCCGCGGTCTGGCCGCCGACGACGACATCGTGGACTTCGCTGTGGAAGTCGATGCGCGGGTCGTGGACAAAGTTCAAGTGAAGGGGTCCGCCGACCCGCATGGCAATCAGCTGTATCCCGGCGAAGCTCAAGAGGTGCTTGGCAGGTTGTCGGGCTGTAAGACCTCGACGGCCACCCTGCTGACCAACCGGCCACTATCGTCGGGCCTCACCGAACAGTGTGGCCGCCTCGAAGATGCCGACGGCGCGATCGCGGCTTTCGCCCACCCAGCGTCCCAAACCGCCGACGGCTCGCCACCACGCCGGATCCTCGTTGATGGCCGGAGCATCGACGATCTAGCGGAGGGGCTGGCGGAGCGTATCCGCGGGCTCCGTCGCGATCACGCGCTCAGCCAAGGTGAATCCAGCGCGCGTATCGTCGCCACCGTCCTGCTGAACCAGATCTTCCGATCCGCCGCCGGCACCGTCGCCTCCAAACTGACTGCCCACGAGGTCATGGAGATTGTGAGAAGGCCTGACGCGGAGATCGCCCATGCGACAGGCAGCTTCGACTGGGGGATTCCGATCAGCGGTATTCCGACGTTTGCATCCACGGTGCCCCGCGTCGAACGCCTTGGTGAAATCTTTAAAGCCATCGGGCATCCTGCCCAGGCGCAGCGCCCACGGGTAGCGGTCCTCAGCGGTATGACCGGTTACGGAAAGTCCGCGCTGGCCGCCGATTACTGCCACCTGCACGCCAACTCCTATGAGTTCATCTGCTGGATCGACTGTCGGGACGACACACTGATCGTCTCGAACGTGCGACGACGGACTGAAGAATTGACCCGAGTCCGGCTCGGTCACCGCGACGATCCCGCAGAGCGGTTCCTGGCTGCCCTAGCCGCCCAGCGCGGCCCCTGGCTCATCGTTTTCGATGGGGCCGCAGCGCGGCGTGACATCGAACGGTTCTTGCCCACCCGTGGCAACGGCTCAGTTCTGGTCACCACGACCAACGAAACCGGCTGGTGGCCAGGTATTCCCAGAATCGACACAGGAGTATTCGCCCCGGCCGAAGCCGCGAGTTGCTTTACCAGCTACGCGGGTCTGGACTCAGCGACCGAGCACGCCGGCATCACCGACATCGTCGAGCGGCTCGGATGGATGCCACTCGCGGTGAGCATGGCAGGAATGTACTTCGGTAATGCGGCAGGCACTCTGGCCGAGCTTTCGCAGGACTACTTCGCCGAACTGGATGCGCTCGAAGACGAGGGCGCCGTCCCACCAGGAGTCGACAACAAGACCGCATACGCCGCCATCAACCATGCTGTCCACCATCTCGGTGCAGGCATTGGTCCTAGCTCGAATCTCGACGTGCGGATGGCGCAAGCCCTGCTACAGCGGGCCTCACTGCTAGCACCAGACCTGATCCCACTGAACTACCTGATCGCCGCCACCCCAGAGTCAATGCTGTTGCAACTCGGACACTTCCCAGACCCGGAAATAGCCGACGGAGCCACGAGGCGGCGGTACATCAGCATCTTCCGCACCCAATCGATTGCCCACCGGGCCTTTCTGGTCGATAGAGTCGAGCCCGATAGCGAAGTCGCCGAAACGATCGAGATCCACCCTCTGGTGCAGGAGATCGTACGAGAACTGTTCCTTCGCCAGATCCCGCCAGCACGGCTGGGAGACCAGTTAACGATGATGATGTCGGTGCTGATCGGCTGGATGAGCCAGATGAGACATCGAAACGCATTTTTCGCCGTCGACCAACTCGCTTCACATGCCGAGCAGCTCTTGCGAGTGATCCTGCAGGTCAGCCGATTTGAGTTTCACCGACCCGAGCAGGTCACCATGTTTAAGTACACGCGGAGCATGCTCCAACTTGAACTGGCCACCTGCCGCATGAGCCGCGGTGACTTCACCTCCTCGGTCAATCTCGCCCGTACAGTCCTGCTGGATCTCGCCGAACTACCCCGCGACCGGGTCCGCGATGTCATGGCACTCGTGGCGGTGTCTTCGATCGTCGTCGACCTGAGCATAGCTGGCTCGTCGGCTATGACGATGCGCCCATTTGCACAATTGGCGGTGCGAATCCTACTGAGTTGCGAGTCATTTGGCGGCAAGGCAGCCACTGCCGCATATGACAGGGCCTATCTGCTGCGGTCCTTCCTCAACAACCGGGAGCGGTATCGGCAAGATTCGCAGCTTGCGCAGGCTGTAGAAGTGATCGCCGCAGTCATCACACGCGACCCCAGTGACGAGATCCGGCCGAACGCAGTCATGGATCGCATCAATGAGCTGGTTGAGGCGCGTGACCTCGACTCTGCCGAGGCATTGATCCCGTTGATGCGAGACGGCGCCAATGCCCACGACGCGGTCACAGTGCGCTGCCTCGAAGCGGTCATTGCCCTGCACCGGGGTAACTTCGACTCGGCGCTGACAGAGGTGGAGAGGCTGCTCGCGCTCGAACTGTATGAGACGCATCTGGCTGTCCCGCTCGGAATGGGCTTGGCCAACGTCGTCCACGCGATCGAAGAACTGGTCGCCGTACCTTTGGGGCCAACGTCGGAGCTATCTGCAGTAGCTAATCGAATCAGATTGCGCGTCAACGAGCTTCATGCCAAACTAGTCGCCACCGACATCACGCACACAGTCACCGGGTGAGAAGGTCGAGTGGATATCGACAGGAAATGATCGATTATACGGACTACTAGACATCTAGACATCTAGACGTCTAGAGATCGTTCGTACCCGAGTTCGGGATCAGAGAGCCAAAAGCGCTGAGCGGCAGCATGATACATGCAATGCCATAAATAATTCATGGATGGTCGACTATAACGTACCGTGCCCACGGCTGGGCTGCGATCGCCGTGTGGAGCTGGGCGGTGTTGTAGCTGTATCCGATGAGCTCGGCGACCAAGGGCGGCGGTGCAGCCACAACGAGACTCTGCAAAGTGGTGTTCCGCGCTCCAAGCAGATCGATACCACCACTGAGCCCAAACCCACAGACCAACAAGGGCTTTGGCCACCACGCCACAGTGGGCGCCAATCAATGCCAGCCCGGCATCTGTGATTCATCTGATGAAAATAGCGGACCTGTTCATGGATAACCGCTATTATACATGAACTATGTCACCCGCTGAAGCACCCTCGCCAAGTGCGCCACCGCGCACCGACGCTGAGCGGCCCGAATGGTTTCGCGCGTTTCTGGCCGACCGAAGCACCCGCAAACCCTCACCGCACACCGTGGACGCGTATCGGTGTGACTTTGACGCGATCGCCGTCGTGCTGGCCGGCGGCCCCCAACAGCTGGCTGCGCTGGACTGCGTCGCGATCACCAAGGACACGATGCGCCAGGCCTTCGCGGTGTTCGCCGCCTCCCGCGAACCAGCATCCATCCGGCGCTGCTGGTCGACGTGGAACACGTTGTGCAGCTATCTGTTTACCGCTGAGCTGCTCGAGGCCAACCCGATGCAATTCGTGGGCAGACCGAAGGTCGCCAAGAGCCTTCCGAAGGCACTTCCCGCCGCGGCCGCTAAGGCCCTCGTCGACGCCGTCACAGACCACAGCGATGCGAATCTGCGCAACCAATGGCCCGAACGGGACCGCGCCATTATTCTGACCATCTTGCTCGCTGGTCTGCGTGCCGGCGAATTGCGCGCTGCCAACGTCGGGGATGTCCGCCTCACCGAGGCCGGTGGGGTGATCCACGTGCGCGGCAAGGGCAATAAGGACCGCGCCATCCCGATCGAGGCGGCCCTGATTGACGTTTTGAGTGACTACCTGGCCAGTCGCGGCACTCGCTTCCCCGCGGCCAGCCGGCGCCGGCAGGGCAGCGACGTTCCGGTGCTGCGCCGCTGGCCCACCACAGCGCCGCTGTTCGTCGGTGTCGACGGGCAGCGCATCACCCGGGGGGCACTGCAATACCGAATCCTGCGTGCGTTCAAATTGGCCGGGCCGGACGCTCACCGCAATCCGGGGGCCCTGGTGCACGCGCTGCGACACACCTATGCCACCGAGCTAGCGAACACCAACATCAGCGTCTACACCCTCATGAAACTCCTTGGCCACGAATCCATGGCGACCTCCCAGCGGTACGTCAACGCTGCCGGGGCCGAAACCCGTTCCGCCGCGGCGCAAAACCCGCTCTACCGCCTCACGGCCGATCGTCACTAGTGCCGCTCTGACGGCTGCGGTAACCAAGTGATCAACCTCCGGGTTCGCGCCTGGCTACAGTGATCAGCTATGCGGGTCGGAGATCGTGATGGCCACGGCGCCTATGGCCAGCTCACCACCGACGAGAACGGCCATCTCGTCTGCCACGAATGTGGCCGCGCGTTTCTGCATCTGGCGACTCACGCGATGCGCACCCATGGCCTGTCGGGTGCTCAGTATCGCGCTCGCCACGGTTTGGAGCTGACCGCGGTTCTGATTGCCGGCGAGATCCGTCAGAAGATGTCGCAGGCGTGGGAGCTGCACCGCGACGAGCACGTCGCGAACCTGGACCGGTCACGCAATCCGGATCGGGCGCGCGCACAGATGCGGCCGAGGTCGCAGTGGCCGGCCGCGACTCGGGTCCGTCGGAGCGCGGCGTTGTCGGCGAAGCGAGGGCGGCTGCTGACCGATGATGAGATGCGGCAGCTAGGTGATGATCTGCCGCTGCAACAGTGGTGCGACCAGGTGCGCGCCCTGCTGGCCGCCGACCCGACGATCACCGCCATGTCGATCAGTCGCAGCTTCGACCGCTCAGAGTCTTGGATTTATCAGCGGCTGTACCGATACCCCGGACACGGCAGATAAGCCGTTACGGTCGATCGCTTAGCGGCCGTCCAGGCTTTGCGGGCGGCACCGATCGCTTGGTGCCGGCGTGTACATGATGTGCGCGCACGCGCATCGGTGCGAACGGTGAAGGGTTCCACAGGCGCGGTGAGAGGTGCCTACCAGTACCTGTTGGGCACCTAGTTTAGCCGGGCGCTGCACGCAGGACGCCGCGAGGGCCCCACTTCTTCCCAGCCGCGATAGGTCTGCTGAAGACGCATTCGACTCATGGTGGGCATCGGCACCGTCACAAATTGGTGGGCCGCGGCCGTCGCGGTAGGCTATCACAGGGGCTTAGCCTCAGAAGTATGAGACAGCCTGGCTCCGATGTCCACGCGTGGGTGTGCAGCGCTGCGGCCGGATCTGCCTTAGCGCGAATGATTCTCGTGGTGTTGGCCGACAGCGCTGAGCCCGATCACACTGCGTGTGTCTCCCTTCGCGCATTAACGGCTCGGTCCGGGGCCGCACGAAGCACCGTGTTACGTGCTCTCAACGATTTGGAGGGCCGGGGGTTGCTGAGCCGGCGGTCGCAATTCGACGCTGACGGGGCTCGCCTGCCCAGTCGGTTTCACCTGAATTGCGGCCCTGCGCGACGTTTTCGAGGTCCGGCGAAAGCGGCCCGTTCAGCCCGCGGCCGTGGCGGCGTTCATTCCCGGGCCGTGCGGGCCGCCGGTGCCGCGGAGCGCCGGTGGGAGGCTCTGCCGTTGCTGCTGCCGGTTGCTGACGCGGCACCGTTGTTGGGGATCAGCCCTCAGGCTGTATATCGGTTGATCGCCCGCGATGAGTTGCCGGTTCGCCGGGTCGGTCCGCGCCGGGTCTATATCGATACGGTGCGCCTGCGCGACCTGCTTGACCCTTTGCCACGCTGATCGTCGACGTCGGTAGGTAAGCCGCGTCACGGCTTTCCATTCAAGAGAGCAGAAGGAAAGCGCCTGCGGCGCTTGCAATTGCTTTTGAACTTCTGCCTTTCTGGCCTCCGATTTTTGCCGGCGGCGGCCCGCTGCGCGCAAGGCCACGGCCTCCGCTTCGCTACGGGCACAAGGCTCACAAAGTGCCCGCTGCGCTCGCAGGGTCGCGGCGAACACCTTGTGCCCGGACCTTGCACTTCGCTGGGCTCGCGCCAGCCGAAATCTTCGCTGCCAGAACGGCAAAAGAACGGGCGGCCCCGACCTAGGACGCCCCACCTTTGGAAGGTAGTGACATGACCGACATCATCGACCCGCAGACCGAGCACGCAGCCCCTGAGGACGCCAGCGCGGGCACCCTCATGCACGTCGACCCCCACGGGTTGACCCTGGAAACCAACGTGCGCGACGACGCGGCCCTCGACAAACAGTTCGTGGCCAGCATCCAGGAGCACGGTGTCCTGATCCCGATCGCCGCTGTGCAAGACAGCGACGGCAAACTGTGGGTCCGGGCCGGTCAGCGCCGCACCCTGGCCGCCCGCGAGGCCGGACTGGCCACGGTCCCGGTGTATGTGCGCGCCGCTGGTGTCGGCGACGATAAGGCGCTGTTGGTCGAACGGGTCGCTGAGCAGATCGTGGAAAACGACCAGCGCCGCCAACTCACCGATGCCCAGCGGGCGCGCGGAATCCAGCAGATGATCGACGCCGGAGCGTCCATCACCAAAGTCTCCAAGAAGCTGTCGCTCGCCAAGGACACCGTCAAAGCTGCTGCGGCGGTCGGGAAGTCCGACACCGCGATGCGCTGCCTGGCTGACGGTCAGCTCAGCCTGGAAGAAGCCGCTGCGCTCACCGAGTTCGAGGACACCCCCGGTGCCCTCAGCCGCCTGATGCAGGCAGCCGGAAGTCGGCGGTTTCAGCACGTGGTGTCCCAGCTCCGTCAGGAGAAGATCACTGCCGAGGCAGAAGCTAAAGCGGCCCAGAGCTACATCGATCAGGGCTTCGCCGTGCTGGATGAGCAGCCCTCATTCGACCCCGACTGCGTTCCCCTGTACCGGCTGCGCACCGCCGGGGACGCCGAGGCCGACGAGAGCGCAGTCACCAACCCCTCGCTGTGGGCGGTGATGCTTTTCGAATCTGAAGGTCTCGCTGATGTCGAGACGGGCGCGGTCGTGGACGAGGACGAGGTGGACTGGGACACCCAGGATGACCCCGACGCCACACCCGCCGCAGGGTTGCGCCACGCCGCTACCGTCACCGAGACGATCGTGTTCACCCCGCAGTACTTCTGCTTGAACTACCGCGCAGCGGGCCTGACGCTCGATGCATGGTTCGCCCGCCAGGCCGGGCTGGTCGAGTCTGACAACGCAGCGGGATCCATGGTCGATCTTGACGACGAGGCACGCGAGGCCGAACGGGAACGGATTGCAGCAGAGAGTGCCGAGGCCGAAAAGTGTGAACGACGAAAGGTGTTGGCGCTGAACAAGCTCGGGGCAGCCGCCCAGACCGTACGCCGGGAGTTCGTCACGAAGCTGCTGGCCCGCAAGACCGCTCCCAAGGGTGCTGCCATCTTCGTCGCGGACTGCCTGGCCCGCGACAGCTACCTGCTGACCAACCACAACGCCGCCGAAACGACCGCTGAGCTACTCGGGCTGGACAACGCGCACTCGGTCAGCAAAGTCGCTTCCACACTCTCGGCCACTGCTGACGCGCGGGCACAGGTCATCACCTTGGGCCTGGTCCTGGCGGCCTTGGAGGCGCGCACCCTCAAAGACTCCTGGCGCAACCCGGTGACAATCAACCACTGGTCACACCACGTGACATGCGGCGACTACCTCAAATGGCTGGCTGCCAACGGCTACACCCTGGCTCCCGTCGAAGAGGTCATCGCCGGTGACAAGACCGCCGACGAAGTCTACGACCTGCACCTTGCTGAGGTCGCCCAGAAATAACCCGTCCGTGGTGGGGTCAAGCGCCGCAGTCCTGGCCCCACCACAATCAAATATCAATGGCCAGCACCCCCACAGATGAACCAGCGAACCAATGGCGTAAAGGACCACCGATTTTACCTGGCGCTACAACGCCCTCATGCCGGTCTTGGATCGTGCTGCCGCACGGCAAATAAAATAGATGTCACACGGGAAAGGATGACCATAGTCGGTATGCATTAGGTCGATGTACAGACACCACGTCACGATTCATTGTGATTTGTTATTTGGGAGAGACGCGATCACCGGATGCATTCCCCGTTTGTCCACTTTGCGCGGGAATCAGCGGGCCTGGACAGCCAACCGGGACCGCGGGCATCGGATGAAAGATGCTGGCAGTCAACGAACTGCAGGTATACCGGCCTGCTCACTCAACAGGCAACTCCGGGGTGGAATCCATCGAGGAAAGCCGTGACAAAAGTTCGGCAAATTTGTTTCTCACCGATGTGGCGCCAGCCAAATTGGCCCGATAATATTGATTTATCGATAACCGATCCCGAATTACTTCCAGGGGGCTACCAATGTCTACACTCACCGTGTACACCAAACCCGCGTGTGTGCAATGCACTGCCACATTCCGCGCTCTCGATAAAGCAGGCGTGCATTACCAGAAAATCGACATCACCACCGACGCCCAGGCCCGCGACTATGTGATGGCACTCGGTTACCTGCATGCACCCGTGGTGGTCGCCGAGGACGCGCACTGGTCAGGTTTCCGCCCCGACCGCATCAAGGCTCTGGCCGCTTAAGGCCCAACCCAAAGGACAACTGTCATGCACACTTTCGCCGCCCTGGACCACGACCTGCACGACATCAGCGAACTCGACCATCTTGAACGCATCGGTGAAACCCGCAGGCAACTGCTGGCCCACATCGCGGCCGGCATCGAATCCCTGCAAAGCGCCGCCGACACCCTGGATCGTTTGTGCAGCAACACCGTCTACGACGCTGACTTCATCGACGGCCGCGACGGCCGCGACGTCGCCGCGTTCCTGGACGAAACCATCCGCAACGCCCGCGCCACCTACGCCGTCGTGCACGCCGTCATCGACAACGGGGTCCCGCGATGAGCGCCGCACACCACACGTGCCGACCCCGTGGTGCATTCGAGCACGTCCACCAGGCGTTCGAGACCGCCGGTCACCACATCCGCCCCCGTGGGACCGACGCCTTCATGGCAAGCTGCCCGCTGCACACCGACCACAGCCCGTCGCTGTCAGTCACCTGGCGGCCCACCGGGCGCGGCGAGCAGGGGGGCGCGGTGCTGATGCACTGCTTTAGCTGCCAGGCCAGCATTGCCGACCTCGCCGCAGCCCTTGGATTGCGGGTGGCCGAGTTGTTCGACGCCCCCGCACCGGCTCCCACGAATCACCCCGCCTGGCACCGTCGCACCGCCGCAGCGCGGCCCGCGCTCGTCATGGGTCCGCTGCCCGCGCGGATCACCCCAACCGCCGACCCTGTCGACCACCAGTGGACAACGGTGCGCGTCTACACCTACACCACCGACCGCGGACTGCCCCACCAGCAAGTGCTGCGCCAAGAATGCAGTTGCACCGGCCAGCCGCATAAACGGTTTCAGCAACGCTACCGCGACGGCCGGCGCTGGGTGTATCGCAAACCTGAGGGATTCAGCCCCGTGCTCTACCGCAGTACCGCGATTTGCACCGCGGCCGCCACCGACCAGTGGATCTGGATCACCGAGGGCGAGAAGGACGCCGAAACCCTCACCCGCGCAGGCTGTCTGGCCACCACCAACGCCCAAGGAGCCGCCAACTTCGGTGACGAACTGCTCGCGCACTTCGATGGGCTGAAGGTGGTCATCGCCGCCGACCGGGATCTGGCCGGCTACCGGCGTGCGCTGGACCTGTACACCCGGCTGCACCGACGCGCCGCGCAGGTCGTCATCGTGCTGTCCGCACTACCGGCCGAGAAATCCGACGTCACTGATCACATCGCCGCCGGCCTGTGGCAACCGGGTGAACCGTTCGGCGGGCTCACCGTGGTCAGCCTCGACGAACTGCACGCCATGGCCCTGGCCGCCACCGCCGCCGCCGCCGCTGACCAATGCAGGACCGCGCTAGCCGAGGCACGCGCCACCGTAGCTCGGGCGCACACCCACAGTCGTTGGCTGGCCGAAGCCGCCCGCCAGCTGCGCGCCGTGCACCACCAACACCAACAGCTGACCAAAGTCGTGCGCCACAAGCGTTCAGCGACCGCCGAGGCGGCCCTGCGCACCGTCACCGCACTGCGCACCCGCGCCGCAGCCGACTACCGGCGCAGCGCCACCACCCAGCCCGGCCTGCAGGAGTCCGCATGAACACCGGCATCGAAACCCTCGTCACCGCCCAAGTCACCACCGCCATCACCGCGGCCGCAGGCCGCACCGGCGGCCCGGCCGCCCACACTGCCCGCGCCTGGATCGACGGCCTGTGCGCGCGTGCCCAACTGCGCTCCGAACGACACCTCCGCTCCCCCCGCCCGCACTCCTCGAGGTAACAACCCATGCACATCACCAGCCGAGCCCGCGCCGCCCTGACCGCCCTGACCGCCCTGTCTCTTGCGATCATCGCCGTGGCCGGATCAACCCCGGCCCGAGCCGACATTCCCACGGTCAGCCCCGGCGACCGCATCGAATACCTCAGTCCCACCGCCGATATCACCATGTTCTGCACCGTCGGCTACGTCTACACCGGCCACGACCTGCACACCTACGCCGTCACCGCGGGACACTGCCGCGGTAAAACCGCGGGCTACGCCCGCGCCACCCGCACCGGATTGACCGGAGACTTCACCCGCGCCATCGTCGAGCCGCCCTACCAGGGCGGCCCCGACTACGGCCTGATCGATTTCGGTATCCGATCACTGCCGCTGGCCTACATCGGCGACACACCCACCACCAACCGTCACCCGCAACCCGAAAAAGGCCAGCAAGTCTGTCGCACCGGAGTCTCCAGCGGCCAACACTGCGGAGCCATCACCGGATACGCCGGCAAAAACCAATACCTCACCACCGGGATGCCGTCGAGCATCCCCGGCGACTCCGGCGGCCCCGTCTGGCTCACCACCGCAACCGGATCCGCCGAAATCATCGGCATCTGGCTCGGCGAAAAAACCACCACCAACGGCCAAGAACACGGCCGATTCGCCTCCCTGGCCGACGGACTGCAACTGCTGAGCTGACCGTCCTGTCGTTTTAGGGCGCTGTGGTCAATAGGTGAACAACTGGTCGGGGAACGCTACATCGCAACGCAACTGCGGTGACGGCCACTCCCCGCTGACGACCCACTCCATGAGCGGCACCGGCACTTGACCCGTTGAATCCACCATCAATCGCCACAACGCCGTCTCAACCACACCCTTTAGATTACTGCGCGACGGTGACCGATGTCCCCCGTCGCACGCTAGATGAGGGTGAACTCCATGTCCTCGCCGTTGACAGTCACCGCCAGACGAGTGTTCGCGACGCCCACGGCTCGCATGTAGTCCGCCAGCGTCGACAACAGCCAATCCTGCTGACCCTCAATCTTTGACACCGAGCCTTGGCTGATCCCCAGCCGTGCGGCCAAGTCGGTCTGTGTCAACGCGGCAGCTTTGCGAATTGCGGCGAGATTGATCGCGTACCGGCGATCCATCTCGCGCATCCCCTTGCTGATCGCGGCAACCCGCGCCCCCCGCTGCAGATCGGCACGCATGTTCTGCAGGCGTTGATTGCCTCGGTCTCTGGCCATTTCGTTCCACCCAACCATCGAACTCCGCTGGCCAAATCGATCAACACCGCCCGACTATATAGCCTGAAAGCTATACATTTTGCAACGCATATCACACGAGCTGTGATGCGGAGTGCTCACCGAGACCCGTAGCCCCTCGACATTTTTGCCTGTCAGCGGGCGGCAAGTATGACCGGTGAGGGCCCCCGTCGCTGTCAACCCACGCCCGGCGGGCTCGCCCGTTCTGCGCTCCCACCGCCCTGGCGGGCGGCTCCCGCTGCGCCCGTGCGGCACCGGCGGCATGGCCGCCTCCTGCTGATCCGCCGGCCTCTGCGGGGTTGACACCGCCACCCCACCGGTCCCCCCCAAGCCCGCGCCACCAGGCGCAGATCACCACTACCGCAAAGGAATCCTGACCATGAACACCACCGAGCACACCATCGACCCGTGGACCAGCGCCGACCACGACCCGCACCAGCCGCCAGCTGTGGGCAGCGACGCCGATACCGAAAACCTCTACGCCGACTGGGATCTGGAAATCGAACACCACCGCGCCCAACTCGTCACCAGCCTCAACACCGCCCTGAGCGCACTCACCGGAGCCCACACAGCGGTCAGCGCCCTGCTCAGTGACCAGGTCTACGACGTCGAGTTCAGCGAAGGTACCAGTGGCGAAGACGTGGCCGCGTTCATCACCGAAAGCCTGCGGCTCACCCGCGCCGCCTACGCCCTGACCCAACACGTCACCGACCGGTCCTGACCCGGCCACACTCCTAAAGGACCAATGATGAGCGAGTTCTGGGAACAATGGGCCGCCACCTCCGCCGCGCCGATCCAGTGCCTCAAACGCCGCGCCCAGGTGGCCTTCCGCAAAGAACGCCACCTCGGCCTGGTCATCCGGCGCCGCTGGATCACCTTCCCCGATGAAATCAACGGCGCCCCAGTCATCGTCGAGATGCCCGAGAACGCACCGACCAAAACGTGCGACCAGGGCCGCCACGATCAGTGCGGGCATCGCCTCGGCGGCCCCCACGAAGGCGGCATTTTGCTCAAGCTGTCCCTGCCCGGTTTCTGCTGGCGCTGTGGCTGCCCCTGCCACAACGACCCGCACCGCGCCGGTCGCCTGTTCTAACACCCGGGCCCGGCCAGCTCCCCCACCACACCGGGGGTTGGCCGGGCCCCCTTTTTTGTTCCGGCCAGGGCCCCGGCCGGCTGCCGCGCGCAGTGCCGGTCACCCCCGCCGGTGGCGTCGGTAATCCGTAGCCGCTCAACTCTATTGCCGTCAGCAAAGGGGCAAAGCGTAATCGGCCGGGGGCCCGAGCAGTCAACCCACGCCCGGCGTCGGCGCCGGCGGCGGAAGACATTTTCGGCCCTACCCAGCTCGCTGCGCTCGCGGGCCGAAAATCCGCCCGCCCCACCACCGGACTCTTCGGGGTTGACCGCCCACCCTCACCCGATTGACGCCCACCCCTTAGCGCTGACCGGCGCAGCCAATCACCTTCACCGAACGGAGAACATCCATGACCACCTCGGCCAAGCCCAACCACCTCACCCCAGCCGCGACCATCACCCATAGCATCGTCACCATCAAAGGCCAACAGCACGCCGAGGTGTCCGCCCACCACGCGCGCACCCCGGACGCCCGAATCTCTCTGGCCTGTGCTGGTATTCACATGATCTTCTACAGCTGCCATGCCGTGCAGGGGCTGCTAGAGGCGTTCACCGCCGCCCGCACACAGATGCTGGGCATTCCCCACCACATTCCGACACTGCGGCGCGACCCGCACGAGATCGAGGCCCGTGTGGCGCTCAGCGTCGAGTGGACGCGCCGACCCACCTACGCCGTCGTCACCCAATCCGCGCTCAACCGGTTCAAAACCGCGAACGTCAACTGGATCGACCTCTACACCGGCCCACTGACCTGGCAGCTTCGCGACCAAGCCGGACTGCTGTCCATGATCGAACTGCTGCGCCGCACACATCAGACCGCGATCGCGATCTTCGCCGACGGCCAGCAATACGACGCAGACCCCACCAGCTGCGATTACCGGATCGCCTAACCGCGCAGGTCGGCCTGGCCAGCTCCCCCGCCACACGCAGGGCTGGCCAGGCCCATTTTTTTCTTCCGACTCACAACCCCGCCGGCTGCCAACCGGCTGCGCTGGTGCCCGCCCGTGGCGCCGCGTAATCCGTAGCCGCTCAACTCTATTGCCGTCAGCAAAGGGGCAAAGCGTAATCGGCCGGGGGCCCGAGCAGTCAACCCACGCCCGGCGTCGGCGCCGGCGGCGGAAGACATTTTCGGCCCTACCCAGCTCGCTGCGCTCGCGGGCCGAAAATCCGCCGGCACCACCACCGGACTCTTCGGGGTTGACCGCCCACCCTCACCCGATTGACGCCCACCCCTTAGCGCTGACCGGCGCAGCCAATCACCTTCACCGAACGGAGAACACCATGGAGAACGTCAACGCACTGCGCACCCCCGCCGACATCGTCGCCGCCGCACCCGGCCTGCTCGGATTCGTCCCGACCAACAGCATCGTGGTCTACCTGCTCCAGCAGCACCCCACCACCGGTCTTGGGGTGCGCTGCGCGGCCCGCTTCGACATGATCAACAGCACCGACCAAGCCACCAACTTCCCCGCCACCTGCAACCTGCGTGCCGGGAACTTCGCCGCCGCGATCATCCTCGCGGTCTGCGACCAACCCCACGACATCCACGCCCGCCACCTGGTCGAGGCAACCCGAGACTCCCTGCGCGCCATCAACATCGAGGTGTTGCGCTGCCTGCACACCCGCGACGTCACCGAGACCGGCCAATGGCTCGACATCGACACCGGCCAGTACGGACCCACCTACCCCTACACCGACGCCGTGCTCACCGCCCAACTTGTCCACCGCGGCCACACCATCCGCGCCCACCGCAGCGAAATCGAGGACGAATTCAGCCCGCTGCCCCCCGCACCCCCGGCCCAGATCGGCAACCACGCCCGCCTCGTCGCAGCGACCGTCGAGGAGATCACCGCCGCCCTGGCCGGTGGTCCCATCACCAACCCCACCTTGGCCACCCGCGCGGGCATCCTGATCACCGCACACCCCGCCCTGCGCGACGCGATGATCGGGCTGGCCGTCGACACCCCCGAGTACGCCGCGGACCTGTGGACCCACATCGCCCGCCGACTGCGCGGCGCACCCCGCGCCGAAGCCCTCACCGTAGCGGCGGCCTGCCTGTGCCTGAACGGGGACACCGTACGCGCCGGCATCGCCCTAGACGCCGCGTTCGACGAAGCCCACACCAGCCACACACCCGAGCCGAGACTGGCCGGTCTGCTCTCGGCCGCACTGCGTGCCGGGCTCTCACCGGAAAAGATCAGCCAAGCGCTCATCGCCGCCACCGAACCCCGCACCCCCGACACCGACTGATCACCACCAAGCCGGGACCGGCCAGCTCCCACCGCACGGGGGTTGGCCGGTCCCCCTTTTTCTTCCGGCCAGGGCCCCGCCGGCTGCCGCGCGCAGTGGCGGTCACGCCCGCCGGTGGCGTCGCGTAATCCGTAGCCGCTCGACTTTTTTGCCGTCAGCAAGGGGGCGCAGCCTAATCGGCCGGGGGCCCGACCTGTCAACCCACGCCCGGTGGTGGCGCCGGCGGCGGAGGACATTTCCGGCCCTACCAAGCTCGCTGCCGCTCGCGGGCCGAAAATCCGCCGGCGCCACCACCGGACTCTTCGGGGTTGACAGCCCACCCTCGACCGATTGACCGCACCCCCAGCGCTGACCGGCGCAGCCAATCACGTTGAGCGAACGGAGAACACGACCATGGAGATCTCAGAATTCGAGCACGCCTTCAACCTGTGCGACGAGGCCGCGGGCCGCATCGCCGAGCAGGCCTACGGAATCACCCGCATCGCCGCCCACAACCACGGTGACATCGCGCTGACCACCGTGCACGAACGCACCACCACCGGCGGACACCGCCTGATCCTGCTGGCCACCGACGACCACGGCCAGCTCGCCGCCGTCGAAGCCACCACACCGGACCTGCGCACCCGCCCGGTGACCCGGATCCTCAAAGTCCGCGCCGGCGACCTCACCTTCCACGCCCTGCCCACCAACACGTGGGCCTGGTCCGCGACCGCCGCCGGCCACACCTACCGCCTGGCGGGCGCCACCGGCGACGAACTCCTCGACGCCGACGACCCGCTGTGGACCACCACCATCGACGACCGCCGCCCGATCGACTACGACGCCCTCGACGACGCGATCGAACACCTGCTGGACCACCACAACCGCCACGCCGCCTAACAACCCACCACCACTCCAGGCCGGGGCCCGCGACCCTCACCGCGCGGGCCCGGTCTCCCCTATTCGCACCACCTTCAAGGAGACCCTCATGCCCGACATCGACTACGGACTGGCCCTCGACTTCATCGACCCGCCCGACAACATCACTTACCAGCTCCGGTTCCAACTCAACTGGGCACCCCCCGGCGACCCGCGCCTGTTCGACGGAACCGGCCAACTCGTTGCCGTCGTCGACGACACCCGCCGCCCCGACCACGGCCGCACCCAAGCACTCACCCGCCCCGGCGTCGCACACGCCGACGTCGACGCAGCCCTACGCGGTTGGGAAGCCTGGGCCATGATCAGCGACACCGTCGCCGCCCTGGCCGCCATCCGGCGTGCCCTGTGCGCCGCAGGCCTGACCTGAACCCGAGCTACCCGGCCCGGCCAGCACCCTTCACACCGGGGGTCGGCCGGGCCCCCCTTTTTCTTCCGGCCCCACCCCCGGCCAGCCGCCGTAGGAAGTCCCTGTCGCTGCCGCCCGTGGCGTCGCGTAATCCGCAGCCCCTCAACCTTTTTGCCTGTCAGCAGGGCGCACAGGGTAACCGGGTGGGGACCCGTCCGCTCAACCCACGCCCACGGTCGGGCATCGCCGTAGCCGAGTGACCGTTTTCGGCCCTATGCCAGCCCGCCCCGAGGCGCTGCGCGCCGGGCGGGCGCGGGCCGAAAACCCGGCGAACACCCGCCGCGGACTCTGCGGGGTTGACCGTCCACCCCCACCCGCTTGCAAGCACCCCTGCGCCGACCGGCGCACCACAACACCGTTTCCCGAAAGGAACACCTCTCATGGCACACGAACTCGACATCACCAGCGGCATCGCCTCCTTCGCCAACTCCCGCAGCGACCACTGGCACCGCCTGGGCCAAACCGTCGGCCACACCATGACCGCACGCGAAGCCCTCGACGCCGCCCACCTGGCCGGCTGGAACGTCCGCAAAATGGCCTTGCAGGTGCCCCAGGAGCCCGTCATCGACGAAAACGGCGTCACCGCACCGCAACCCCTGCCGGTGCCCGATTTCTACGCCACCGTGCGCACCAACCCCATCAACGGCCGCCTGGACGTCCTCGGTGTCGTGGGCAGCAAGTACGAGCCCGTCCAAAACGAAGCGTCCTGCGAGCTGCTCGACGCCCTCGTCGACGAAAGCGGGGCGCACTTCGAGACCGCCGGCGCGTTGCGCGGCGGGCGGGAAACCTTCGTCACCATGAAGCTGCCCGAGGCCATCGTGTTCGACGGCCGCGACGGCACCAAAGACCGCACCGAGCTCTATCTGGCCGCGTTGAATTCGCACGACGGGTCCTCGAAGTTCACCTTCCTGGTCACCCCGATCCGCATCGTGTGCGCCAACACCCAATCGGCCGCACTGCGGGATGCCAAGGCCAGCTGGGGAATCCGGCACACCGGCGGGGCGCGCGCGGCCATCCTGGAGGCCCGCAACGCACTCAAACTGACCTGGCGCTACGCCCGGGCGTTCGAGGCCGAAGCGGCCGCTCTCTATGCCCGCGAGATGGACACCGATCAGGTCCGCGACTTCACCCACCACCTGTTCGAGGTCGACGCCGCGACCAGTACCGCCACGCGCCGGCACCGCCGCGAACGGGCCAACGGCATCGTGAAGCTGTGGATGTCCTCGCCGACCATCACCCCGATCGCCGGAACCCGGTGGGCGGCCTACAACGCCGTCACCGAATACCTCGACCATCACGTCCCGGTCCGAGGTGCCCGCACCAGCAGTGACGCGGCCGCGGCCCGCGCGCTGCGCAACATCGCCAGCGCGGCCAGCACCAGTTCGCTGAAAGCCCAAGCCTTCCGGATGCTGCAGACGCTTTAACCCGACCCACCCGGGCCCGGCCAGCACCCACACGCGGGGGTTGGCCGGGCCCCTCTTTTTCTTCCGGCCTAACCGCCGCGCCTGGCGGCGCGCAACGGCCGCCGCAGCGGCGGCCATCCGTCCACCACTTACCTTGTTGTGCCGCTCGACGGGGCGCACACGCTAACCGGGCGGGGGCCCGAGCTGTCCACCCACGCCCGCCGGTGGCGCCGGCGCCGGAGGACATTTGCCGCCTACCAGCTCGCTGACGCTCGCGGGCGACAAATCCGCCGGCCCCACCACCGGACTCTTCGGGGTTGACAGCCCACCCTCACCCGCTTGCCCACACCCCGTGCCGACCGGCACACCCACCCCGCGAAAGGGCTTTTGTAATGACCATCCTGCGCACCACCGTCTACCTCAACCACGCCGCCGGCAGTTCCTTCGGTTTCGATCAGACCATCGCTTCACTGCGCATGGCCGAAAGCTTCGACCTCGAGCTCGCCGAGCACCTGCACAGCCCAGCGCTGATCGAGGCCGCGCGCGAGATCGTTTTCGAACAGCTCAACATCGACGAGCCCGAACACATCTGGGCACTGCGCTACCGCCTGGCCGGGCACCGGAGCCTGTCCGTCGGCGACGTCGTCGTCACCGGCGAAACCGCCTGGGCCGTGGAATCTGTCGGATGGAAGCCTGTCTCCGCCGACGCCATGGCCGCCGGCATCGGTCGCTGACCCCCCGACACCGAAAGGAGCCGAGCTCATGGGCGAGTACTTCACCCCGATCTTCCTCAACACCGCCGGGCACATCGTCTGCGCGCTGGACCCCGCCGACTACGGCTCAGGTCTCAAGCTGGCCGGACACACCCGCGCCGACGTCCCGCTGATGTCTGCGGTGCTGACTCTGCTGGCTCTCGACGGCGGTCTGCGCCTGGTCTGGGCCGGTGACTACGCCGACCCCGACCCCGGCCACCAGGCCAACCTGTACTTCCTTGTCGAGGACCGCCATTTCGTGCGGCTCAACGGACTCGTGGCTGACGCCGTCGCACCGAACACGCCGCTGGGCCAGGCAGCCGCGTCGACCGCCGCAGGTTATCTGTGCAACCTCGACAAGCGCGAATACATCGCCCACCACGATCTTCCCGTCGACCACACCGGGTGGCGGCGCATACCGCTGCCTTCGCTGACCGTGGAATCCGAACGCACCACAGCCAATTCGCAGAACTTCGGGACCTGGGCGCGCGACCGCCTCCACTACCGCCCCAGCCACCCCGGGCCCGACTGGGCCCCGCGCCATTAGCCTCTGCGGGTAGGTGCCCGATCGACTCCCCACCGAAATAGTCGGGCACCCCTCCTGGGAGGTGCTCCGACGAAACCTCACCACAGCGTCGGATCACCCGATCCCAGCAGCGCCGCGCTCACCGCTTCGGCGTCCCACCCGTGGCGCACCGCTTCGCGTAACGCCACCGCCCGCTCGCGGCGCGCGCGAAGACCGTTGTCGCCCTGCCGGATCGGCACCCTCCCGCCGCCGCGACCGGCCCGGGCCATCATCACCATGTTGTCGCGCTGAGTCCCGCCCACGATGTGCAGCAGACCGACCTCGCCGGGCAGGCTCACCCGCACGCACGCCGGGTTGTCGCAGCCGTGCAGAGCGCGCACCCACGGTGCCAACGGTTCGCCTTCCAGAGCGGCCGCCAAGGCATACCGGTTCGGGCGCACCATGATCCGGTCCGACCCGCGGCCGACCCAGAACCTGCCGTAGCCGTCGGTTCCCACCGCGCCGGTCCAGATCGCGCAATCCTCTGCTCCGGGGCCGCGCACCACGTGGGTTTCAAAGCGCGCCAGCTCTTCGGCATGCGCGACCGGATCAACGACCAGCTGTAGCGGTTGCGAACGTCCCATGACCCCACTGCGTTTCGATGCCTGCGCGCGGCCCGGTTGCCGCACCCGCACCCATCCTCGCCGCGGGCACCGACATCGAAGCTTCTCAGGCCGTCGCCGCCGACGACGCCAGCCCCTTCACAGCGGCCACGCTTCGGATCGCGTCTGACGCTGCCCCGTTCGCCTCGACGGCACCGCCCGCAGGGTCAGCGACCGGTTGTGCCGCCGCATCGTTAGCGGCCGCATCGTCAGAGGCCGGCGGCTGCGCCGCCGTTGCCGCCCCGTCCTGCACCACCGGCCCGTCATTCTGAGCGGCCGCTTCGGCTTCCAGAATCAGTTCGCGGACTTGCTTTTCGGATATGGCGGCCATCCGCGCGATCTCACGCAGACTCTCCCCCGATCGCGCATCGCGGCCAGCGCCTGCCCGCACACCACACGCTGCGCACCGCGGCGACGCTGCGCATCCTCGCGCAACACCTGCTGGCGCGCCTCAAGCCACCCGTCCACGGCCTCAACCCGCTCCCGCGCGGAGAAAAACCTTCCCAGATCCTCGACGTTGGCCCGGGTGCGGCGCACCACGTCATCCTGGGCGGCGCTGGCGGCCTGCCGCGCTGCGCGGCGGGCCTGCTTGCTGATCACTGTGTTCGCCATGAATCACACGCTAAGCCCCACCAACCCCCCAGCGCCGCAACGCAAGCCAAGAATCTTTCCGACCGCACCCCACACCAGGCTTTGCACCCGATCACTCACCGCCCACCCGAACGGCACTTAGGGTGCCCTAACTTTTCCCTAGCGCCGAACATCACACCTCTTGCACTCAGGTAACGGTTCGGTAACGGCCGTTATCTGGGGGCGGGGGCGCCCCTAGTTTCAGGTTCAGGTGATGACGCAGTGATGGGCTTACATAAATTGACCGCCGGCGACGGCTATCTCTATTTGATCCGCCAAGTCGCCGCCTCTGATGCCACCGAGCGTGGCCGCCCCACTTTGGCGCAGTACTACACCGAAAAGGGGGAATCCCCGGGCCGGTGGATGGGCCGCGGCCTGGCGGCACTGGCCACTCCGCTGGCCCGCTACGCCTGTGATCCGCTGGTCGCCAAGTACTGGGGCGTGCCGGCTGGCTCGCAGGTCGGCGAAGAGCAGATGAAGGCGCTGTTCGGTGAGGGTTTACATCCCAACGCCGAACAGATCACCGGTCTTCTGACGAAGCTGGGCGCCGGTGCGGCCGGGGCGAGTATGGCCGCGCGGCTGGGCCGGCCGTTCCATGTCGACGGCAAAGAAAACCGGTTCGTCACCAGGCTTCGCGAGGTTTACCGCGACTACAACCTCACCATCGGTGCCGACGTTTCAGCCAGCATCGCCCCCGACATCCGGGCCCGGCTGCGCACTGCGGTCGGGCAGGAATTGTTCACCGAAACCTACGCTCGCCCACCGGCGGACGCGCGGGAACTGTCCGGTTTCATCGCCGCCAATTCCCGCGCCGCCTCCACCGCGGTAGCCGGCTACGACCTCACCTTCACCCCAGTCAAATCGGTCTCCACGCTGTGGGCCATCGGGGCACCGCCGATCGCCGCCGCGATCGAGGACTGCCACCACCAGGCGGTGGAGGAGACCCTGGAATTCCTGGAAGACAACGCCGCGTTCTCCCGCATGGGAGCCGGTGGCATCGCCCAGGTCGACACCACCGGTTTGATCGTGGCCGCCTTCGATCACCGCGACTCCCGGGCCGGGGACCCCAACCTGCACACCCACGCCGCAGTCAGCAACAAGGTCCACGTCATCGGCCCCGACGGAATAGGCCGGTGGATGGCGCTGGACGGCGCGACACTGCACCGTGCCGCGGTCGCGGCCTCGGAGTTCTACAACACCCGCATCGAAGCGTTGCTGGTCGAAAAACTGCGGGTGCGGTTCACCGCGCGGCAGTCCCGGCGCGGTAAACGACCGGTCCGTGAAATCGACGGCATCCCCGAGGAACTCAACGAGAAATACTCCTCACGCAGCGCCGCCATCGACCACCGGGTGGGCGAGCTGGCCAAGGGGTTCCACACCGAACACGGCCGCGAACCCACCGCCGTGGAGATGCTCGCCCTGACTCAGCAAGCCACCCTGGAAACACGGCAAGCCAAACACGAACCCCGCTCCCTGGCCGAGCAGCGCCACACCTGGCGCGTCCAAGCCGTCGAGGTCCTGGGCAGCCAGCGCGCGCTGAGCAACATGGTCGCCGCGGTCACCAATCACGCACCGGCACACCACGTCCCGATCAGCGACAGCTGGGTACACCAGCAGGCCGCTCACGTCATCGACACCGTCTCCGAGCATCGCGCCACCTGGACCATCAACCACGTCCGCGCCGAAGCCCACCGCCAGCTGCGCTACGCCGATCACCCCGGCGGACCCGAACTGGTCGACCGCATCGTCACGGCCGCCCTGCGCGGGCACAGTCTGGTCCTGACCAGCCACGCGGACACCGACAAACACGAACCCGCCGCCCTGCGCCGCGCCGACGGTTCCAGCGTGTACACCCGCCACGACACCACCCTGCACACCAGCGAGGCCATCCTGGCCGCTGAGCGGCGCATCCTGGCCGCCGCCGCCCGCACCGACGGCCGTGTCATCGACGCCGACAGCATCGAAGTGGCGCTGCTGGAAGCCCACGCCAACACCGGTGTGGCCCTCAACGACGGACAAATTGCCATGGTCCGCGAAATGGCCACCTCCGGGGCCCGCGTACAACTCGCGCTCGCCCCCGCAGGCACCGGCAAAACCACCGCCATGGCCGCCCTCGCGGCAGCCTGGCGCACCAGCGGCGGCACCGTGATCGGCCTGGCCCCCACCGCCGGAGCGGCCGAAGTCCTGGCCGAAGACCTCGGCTCGGACACCGACACCCTCGCCAAACTGGTCCAGCTCAACGGCACCCGGGCAGACCAACCCGAAGCCCCCCACGACGACCCCGCCCGCCGATGGTTCGACACCATCAACGCCGACAGTTTGCTCATCGTCGACGAAGCCGGAATGGCCTCCACCGCCGACCTGGACACCCTCCGCGCTTGTGCCGAAGCGCGCGGTGCCAGCGTGCGCCTCATCGGCGACGATGAGCAGTTGGCGTCGATCTCGGCCGGCGGCATCCTGCGCGATCTGGCGCAGCGCCACAATGCGGTCACCCTGAGCACCGTCGTGCGCTTCACCCACCCCGAAACCGGGCACGCCGAAGCCGCCGCCAGCCTGGCCATCCGCAACGGTGACCCCGCCGGCATCGGCTTCTACATCGACCACGGCCGCGTTCATGTCGGCGCCGATCAACACGCCGCGGACATGGCCTACGACGCCTGGGCCGCCGACCGTGCCGCCGGGCGCGACTCGATCCTGTTGGCTCCCACCAACGAGCTAGTCGCCCAACTCAACGAACGCGCCCGACTGGACCGTCTCACCGCCGCCGGCACCGACGCGAGCACACCCAAAGCCGCAGCGACCGTCACCCTCGCTGATGGGCTGACCGCCTCGGCCGGCGACATCATCGCCACCCGCAAGAACGCCCGCTGGATACGGACCACCAGCCGCGGCGGCTGGGTCAAAAACGGGCACCGCTGGACAGTTCGCACCGTGCACGACGACGGCTCGTTGACCGTCGTCCCGCTGCGCGGAGCGGCCAGCCCGGTGCGGCTACCCGCCCGCTACGTCACCACCAACACCACCCTGGGCTACGCCTCCACCATCAACGCCGCCCAAGGCATGACCGCGGGTGGGCGCGACGTCGAAGGCACCTGCCACACCGTCATTTCCGACCGGCTCACCCGCCAGCAGCTCTACGTCGCTGGCACCCGCGGACGCACCGAAAACCACTTCTACGGCTCCACCGCCGAATCCGACCCGCACCGCATCCTGGCGCCCAAAGCCACCCACCCACCGACCGCCGTCGACGTGCTCACGACCATTCTCGGCCGCGACGGCGCACAAATCTCCGCTCACACCGCCGCCGCACTCGACGCCGACCCGTTCACCCGGTTACACCAAGCGTGCGCGATGTATGCCGATGCGCTCTCTGCGGGCGCCGAACACCGCGCCGGCACCACCGTCATGGCCGCCATCGACACCGCGGCCGCGGGCCTCGGAACCCGCGTCACCGACGCCCCGGCCTGGCCGGTGCTGCGCCGCAACCTGGCTCTGCTCGCTCTGAGCGGAGGTGACCCCGTCGCCGCCCTGCAGCACGCCGCGGCCACCGGACTCGGTGATGCGGTGGATCCTGCCGCCGTCCTGGATTGGCGCCTGCCCATCTGCGGCGAATCCACTGCGCCACAACCTGCCCCGCTGCACTGGCTCAACCCCACACCGGCGGTCCTGAGCAACGATGACGTGTGGGGTCCGTGCCTGCGCGCGCGGGCTGAACTGGTCACCGAACTCGCCGACACCGTACGCTCCACCGCCCGCGGGTGGGGGGCTGCCACCGCACCGGCGTGGGCCCGCCCACTGCTCGGCCAGCGCGACTCTCTGATGGCCGAAATCGCCGTCTTCCGGGCCGCCCACGGCGTCGATCAGGCCGACACCCGCATCACCGGCCCCGAACAACACCCCAACCGCTCCAAGGTCTTCCAACAGCTCATCAACACCCGCCTCGACGCCGCCCTGACCCGAGCCAACACCGACGCCGCGCGTTGGCGCCAGCTCGCCGAAAACCACGACCGACATCTCACCGCAGACCCGTTCTGGCCGCGCCTGGCCACCCACTTCAACGACGCCGCCCAGGCCGGCGCCGACATCGACACGTTGCTGCGCGACGCCCTAGCCGCGCACGGCCCACTCCCGTCCGAGATGCCCGCCGCCGCCCTGTGGTGGCGTCTGGCCGGCACCCTGGCCCCGCCGTCGCTGGATCGCGCCGACACCACCCTGCGACCGGCCTGGGCCGCGGCGCTACACGGTCTGTTCGGCACCGTCGTCGCCGAAGCGATCATCACCGACTACGCCTGGCCGTCCCTGGTCGCCGCGGTGGCCGCCTGTGACTGGCCCCCGGCTGATCTGCTCGCCGCCGCCGCGGAACACCTGCACGACATCAACGCCGAAAAGCCTTTGCGCCCCGACCAGTACGCGCGCCTGCTGACCTACCGCGTCGAGCTGCTCACCCACCACGCCGCCACCCTCGACCCCGACGTACCGCACCCCGCCGACACCCAGCACACACAGGCGGTCGGCGACCAACTCGACTTGTTCGCCACCGGCGACTACGGGCTCGAGGAGCACCTGGGCGAGCCGCCACCCGACCCCACCGACTACCCCTACAGCTTCGCCGAAGAGGACCTCGCCGGCCTGGACTTCGACGACCTCCCCCACCACCGGCCCCTGCGTGCTGAGCTGGCCGAGAACACTGACATCCCCGCTCTGCGCGCCCGCCGCGACGCCGCCTACCGCCACCTGCGCCAGCTGGAAAAAGCCATCCTGGGCGGGGGCGGTGGACCCGCCGAACACGCCGCCGCCGCCGAACTCGCCGACCTGCGCCGCCGCCACCACCAGCAGCGGCCCCTGCACCAGGCGCTGGCCCACGCCCACACCCGGTGGGTGCAGGCCGAAGACGCCGCCGCGCTGCACGCCACGCTGCTCGACCAGCTCGACGCCGCCATCACCGCGGCGACCCGCCGCGCCGATCACGGTGCCGCCGCCCGCTACCGCGCCCACCGCGACCAGGTCACCGGAAACACCGAGCGCATCACTGTCGCGCTACACACTGCGCGCACCCGACTCGACGACACCCGCACCACCCTGCTCGACGCCGCCGGCGGCCCGCACGGCATCGTCACCGAACACCACATCCACACCCGCCGCACCGCGGCCATCACCACCGACACCGCCGCCCTCAACGACGCCCGCCGAAACGCCCGCACCCTCGATGACCAACTCTGCCGCGCAGAAGCCGGGGCGGCCCGCGCCCTGGCGCAGCGCCCCACCCACGCCTACGATCTGGCGACCGACATCGACCAATTACGCGCCGAGGTTGCTTACCTGCAGGCCGCCAGCACCGTCAGCCCCGGAGCCCTCTACTACCCGCCCGAAACCGCGCTCGGCGACCTCGACGACACCCACCGCCGCGTCGTTACCGCGATCACCGCCAACATCCACACCGTGCAAGCACTGCACCTACACCCCGGCGCCGACAAGCACGGTGCCCTGGCCGCGCTCGTGGCAACCGCACACGACCAGAATCACCGTGTGCTCGCGCTGACCGCCAGCCCGGCAGCCCGCGATTACGCCGCCCACCACTGCTACGCCGACGCCAGCGGCCACATCGACAGCGCCCGCACCACACTCGGCAAGACGCCCCTGAAACTGCCTCTGGGCAGTCTGATCGTCGTCGACGACGCCGACCACCTCAGCACCGACAACCTGCACTGGCTCACCGCGGCCGCCACCGCCACCAACACCAAACTCATCCTCATCACCACCGGCGACCACCACCACCGACCCGCCCACACCCTGATCGCCGCGCTGCACCACAACTCCACCACCACCCACCAACTCGGCACCCCCGAACCCGACCCAGACCCGGCCCCGCGCACTGCCATCGAACGCGCCGAACACCACCTCGCCACCACCAGCGCAACCAGCGCCACCCGTGACCAAGCCGTCGAATTACTACGCCAACGCACCCAGATCGTCGACCGCCTACGCGACATCGCCGAGGCCGCCGCCCACATCGACAACCTCACCACCCCAGACCGCCACATCGACCGCGGCTACGGCATCGACCTCTGACCGGAATCTTGGGCGCAAGCCTCGGACTTCAGTCCGGGGTGAGCCCATCCCGTTTGTCGGCGGGCGTAGCCCGGCGTTCAGAGTGGTCGGGCTTGTCCGTCGATGTATTGCTTGATGATGGACAAGGGTGCGCCTCCGCAGGAGACGGCGAAGTAGGACGGCGACCAGAGGTGTCCGCGCATGCGAGCGCGGACACACGCGCCGGTGTACTCGCGGCGCACCGCGTATGCGGTGCGGCCCTTGAGCCGCTGAACCAGCGTGGAGATCGCCAGCGTGGGCGGGTGGGAGACGAGCAGGTGCACGTGGTCGGCCTCGCCGTTGAAGGCGACCAACTCGGCGCCCAGGTCGGCACACACCTCGGCCATGGTGTGCTCGCAGAAGGTGAGCATGTCGTCGGTGAACACTTTCCGGCGGTATTTCGTCAAGCCTCGACTCACCCGTCGATGGCCGCAACACCCACGCTCATCGTCACCATGCCGTGCAGGACGACGTAGAGCAACCACAGAGCTATCACCGTGGCGGCGATCAACCCGCTGAGCCAGGGGAACCTGCGTGCGTCGTTCATCGTAATCCTTTGCCTCGTAGTACATATCGGTCGGAAAACACCATCGGGTGCCTTCCCGCGCGGTTACCGGCGCTGCGTCTCGACCCGCTGGATCGAGGTGGGTGCATGGGCCGGCGTGCGATCCTCACCGCAGCGGTGAGGTCTGGCTCACCGGTGGCCACGTCGGACGGCGAGCACTGCACCGCCGCGCGGTGCACATCGTGGATGCTGATGGCGCGCTGCGATCCGTCGCGATACCAGCTACAGCACCACGGCGCACCGCTGTGGGTTGGGCAGCCCTGTCGGTACCGCGCTGCGGCTGCCAGCAACGACGATGGCGCGCTAGCGGCCAGCGCTAATGCGGCACTGCGGTGCGCGTCGTCGCGCCACGCTGCGCCGACATGTTCGCCGCACTCGCTCAGGACAAACGCAAAATCGTCAATCTCGCTCTCACTCAACGTGTTACGCGGATTACGGGTGGAGGGCCGGTCAGCGTCGCTGACCTCGACGACCACCGCCGGGCGGCCATCGAACCCTTCCGGGGCGAATCTCAGTCTGCGGTTGCCGACGGAGTTCAACGTCTGGCCGCGCGGGCAGATGAGTGCTCCGGCTGGTTGTTCGGTGTCCAGCAGCCACCGCAGTCCGATCAGCAGCAGCGGCAGATGCGCCGTGGCCTCCGCAGGTGTGCCGGTGTGCGGGCGGGTCATGGTTGCCGTCGGTAGGCCGCAATGAATACCTCGGGCTTGCAGGGCCAGGCCGCCCCGCCGGAGAGCTGCACGACGTAGTCGCCGAGGTCGGCGCGCACATCACCGATCGGCGTCGGGATCAGAAGATAGCCCGGTTCGTCGGCGCCGGTGGCCGGGTTGACCCCAGCCGGAAAGCAGCACCGGTCAGCAAGTCCCAGCCATTCGACGATGGTCGCTGCCGACGCCGAGGTCAATTGGAGCGCTTCGGCTTCGACGGTCGCGATATACCTGTCCGGCTTAATGGTTTCTGCCTGGTCGAGCGGGCCCACGCCGGCACCGGCGTCAGCGGTTGTCTCTGTTTTATCGTTCACGACATCCCTCCGTGTTGATCGAAATCCCCGCCGTGACAACACAGCTACGCACGCCGGCGGGCCCGCAGACCTGCCCCGCGGGCATTGGCCATGTCGTCAGTTCGTTCTCACCAGCGGCGATGCAGCTGAAAATCAGCGTCAACACCACAACCACCAGGGCGTCGACTGCGACGATCCACATGGCCTCTCCCGCAACAGCAGTAGATGTGGCCGGCTTACGCTCATCTGCCCAGACGTGGGTGCTCATCGACTTGCTCTGCTCGTGGCTGAGCGTTGTGTGTCAGCTCCCAGTGGGACAGCCGGCCTGGCTGGTCGTGAACGCGGCGTACTGCGCCGTGGCGTTGCAGGATCAGTAGTGCCCGGTAGACCTCTTCGGCAACTACCGGCCGCACCCGGTCGCCGGCTCTTTGGCTCAGCGCGCTACGCGCCGCGCTGGTCGTCATCGGCTCGTGCGTGCCGGCGAGGACCTCGATCAGTTCTGCGCGCAGCTGTGCCGCGTTCATCGTTCTCCTGCTTTTTTTGCGCGCCGGTGGCGCGTGACTACCCATTCCCACGGTGTTTGTGGTTTGACCTGTGGTGCAACGCTTTTGAGTAGGGTGTCTATGGCGTGGTCGTAGCGGCGCACAAATTCGGGCCAGTCGGGCAGTTCGGTGGCGATGCCGGCGGTGCCGCGGTGCAGCAGCCGTGCGTGGCCGACGTTTTGAGGGAGCAGCCTGCGGTAGTCCAGACTCGGGCCTAGGTGCGAGGACAGTGTTTTGGCGCCGCTGGCCTGATCGAACGATTCTTGGCGGCGGGTGGTTTCGCGGGACCATTGTTCGGCGCGTTGCAGCATCTCCATTTCATCAGCGCCGTACATGATCAGGGCTGCGGGGAACGTGGCGCGCAGCTCCCGGGCATAGGCGCTGCCGTAGACGGTGTCGAACTGACACGAGGCCTGCACCGAGAGCAGTAGGTTGACTCCGAGGCCGCGGCCTTCCGAGACGTGTCGGCGCAGTGCGGGCATGGGGGCGACGTTGGCGGCCTCGTCGACGGTGATCAGTAGCCGGTGCAGCATTTCTTTGCGGGTAGTTTTGCCGCGCCAGCGGCGCACAAGGTGCTCGAGCAAGGTGACGGCGGCGCCGGCGATCGCGCCTTCAGCGGGGGCGAGGATGAACAGCGTGGCATCAGGCTGGTCGAGGAATGTTTCGTCGAACGAGGGATCGGTGCTGCCGCGCAGTGCCAGGCGCATCCACGGTGTGACCGCTTTGCGCATGGTCAGCGCGATGCTGTCGCGCATGCGGGCATCCATGGCCAGGGTGCGCGTCAGCCCGTTGCGAAGCAACGGGAGGTTCTCGACTTGGCGTGCGGCGGCGTGCCAGCCCGGCGTGTCGGGCTTCTTGTCGTCTTTTTCCATGTTGTCGGTGGCTAGCAGCACCCAGCCGATGCCTTTGCCGTTGCCGCACGGTGAGGCCGCGTACAGCATCGCGGCCAGGGGGGCTTCGGTGTTGTTCTCCCAGAGCCCGGCGTCGGAGACCTGATCGATGCCCGAGCCGGTCCCGACTGCGGCCATCTGCATCATCGTGTTGCCGACCGTCACGGCTTCATCGGGTGTGGTGATCAGCGCGGTAGGGTCAAACGAGCGCACCTGCACGTCCGCGGGGTAGGCCGCGGAGTAGTCCGGGCGTAGGTCGATGACTTGCTTTGGTCCCCAACGGCGTTGACAGACCAGCCACATCAGGTCGTCTTTGGAGGACACGCAGACCGCTGGCCCGCCCCACAGGACGGCGGCCGGGGCCAGCACGGCGCGGGTTTTTCCGGTCTCGGTGGGCGCGGACACCAGCACGTGCGCCGCGCCGGCGGCCAACGACAGTTTGTCTTCTCGGCGGTGAAAGCCGCAGTACGGGGACGGCGAGCGGAGCGACATCAGGGTCTCCTTCTAGGTGGGCTGGGGTCACCCGGTGGGTCATCTTCACCGGTGGGGAAGATCCCGGGCCCGGTCATGTCGTCGGGTCCGGTGAACCCGAAATCGATCTCCTCGGCTTCCTCGGCCGGGCTCATCGGCCACCAATCCCGGGCCCCGTCGACAGCCAGCCAGCCTTCGGCGATGCCATAAAGGCCGGCGATGAGCAGCGCGGCCGGGATCTGGGCGGCAAGCCACGGCGCCAGCACCGCCGAGGACAACGACTCCCCCGGCTCATAGATCAGCGGCATCGGGGCACCGATCAGCGCCGCGGACCACAGCAACGCCGCCACCGGGTAGGACCGCAGCTCATCGGGGATTAGCTGCACAATGGCTTTCGATAACGCTTTACCGACCGGCCATCCGATCGGTGCCAATACCGCGCCGGTCATCAAAATAGCCCAATCCAGCATTGCGTACGGTGTTTTCACCGGCCGCATATACCACGGATGAATAACGTCATCATCGGCCGTATCGACACGGGCGCCGGTACGTTGTGTATCGCGGTCCCTAATTTGGCGCGCCAACAATTCGGCGCGCCTTTTCTGGAATATAAATGTCCGTTGGTTACGGGCGATCCACTTGCGGCGGATCTCGTCGAACCTGTCAGCGGGGACGGACATCGGGGCCGCCCTCCGCGGTGGGTACAGGTTCAGTGTAAAAGCCGCTCAGCCTTAACGCGACATCGTCGAGGAACTTTTTCAACTCCATCGCATACCGCCCCACCAGGTAGCGTTCGCTGTCGGCGAGCGCCGCCTCCATGCCCGCAGAACACGAGTTGACCAGGTCTGATATTCGCACCGCGGGACTTGAGCCGGCCATGATGGCTTCCGCGGAGCCTTCTTGCCATCCCAGGGCGAAGTCCAGTTGCGCCAACGTCCGCGGCGCAAACAGTCCCTCGCGCAGCCGCGCTTTGCGCAGCGTCGAGGGGGCTGGGCCGCCTGCGGCAGCCAGGTCCTGGCGGGTCCATCGCAGCTGTGCCAGACGGTCCTCCAGAAAGAACATTAACCGCTCGATCCCGTCGGCAGGTATTGCTTTCACAGAAAAGACCGTAACAACCCGACCAAGTATTTCGCTACAACTGTCGAATATGAGTTAGTGCATCCCTTAGGCTGAGCCAAGAAGAAAGGGATACGGCCGATGGTGCACAATGTTTTCAGGGGTGTCGGTTCCGCCACGATGTGCGGGTGGCGTCCGGGGCTTCGCGTCCTGCGCATCGTCACACGACAGTTTGCTGTGATAACAGTGATCGCCACGGCGTGCGCCGCGACGATGCCGATCGGGCACCGGCGATGACCGGGCCATCCACCGACGACGATGTCCACTTCGTGGACCGCTCCCTTGACTTCCTCAGTGATCTTGAGGTTGACGACTCCGGAGTCGGTGTCCTGGCGCACCCCGACGATCCCGGTGCCCTCGACCCGCCCGACATCGACGACGCCGGACCCGCCGAGGACCCCGGCGACCAGACTCCTACCGGTTTTGCAGAATCTGCGGCGCCGCGCGGTTCATCGCCCGCCGGCATCGGCGCAACCACCCACTATGGGCATGACCACGTCGATGATCCGCCGCAGGAAAACGATTCCAGCGCAGTCGATCTGGCCCCCGTCGATCTGGATTCACCCAAGCCGGACAACGACATCGACGCTGACAGCGGCCCCAACAAAGGGGACACCGACGCGCTCGACAGCCCCGACGCGTGCGCGGCGCAGCCCACCGGCGACGACCTCGCGGTGAGCGATACCAAAGACACCGCGGCGCCGGCTGCGGCGCGCTACAACAAGAAGATCGCCGCCGGCTTCGTCGGGGCGACCGCGGTCGCGGCCCTGGTCGCCAGCGGAGCGCTGATGGCCATGCGCACCGAGCCGCACGTCGCCGAGACCGGCCAGGCCGGCGGGCCCACCACCCACCTCAGTGTCGTTGCCGCCCCCACCACCATCGCCGGGGCCGGGGAGCATGACTCGACGATCCCTTTCACGGCGACCTCGGTGGGCTGCCTTCCTGGCTCGACGGCCGCCCAGGCCGCGGCCAGCCCTGACCCCACTCAGGCATGGGTGTGCGTGACCGGCGGCAACGCCGGTGAATTCGTCGTGCTCAACCTCGGGCGCAGCATGCTCATCACCGCCGTCTCGCTGACGCCGGGCTGGGTCGGCACCGACAGTTCCGGGGTTGACCAGTGGCACCAACACCGCGTCGCCACCCGGGTGCAATGGAGCTTCAACGACAGCCCACCCACCGCGATCTCTCAGGACACCGGCAGTGTGCACGGCGAAGCCACCAAAGCCCTGCCCGAGCGCGGTGTGCTGGCCTCCCGCGTCATCCTGCTCATCCAGGAAACTGGCCGCGCCCCCGCCGACGCCGCCCCCACCACCAGCCCCGCACCCGGTTCCGGCGGGCTGTTCGGCGACGTCCTCGGCCCGGCCGCTACCGAGCCGCCACCGGCGGGCAGTCCCGCGGTGCTACCTGGATTGACCGGCGAGCCCGCCCGCACCGACCCCGCCGACAACTCCTTTGCCATCTCCTCGATCAAGATCTTCGGTCACCCACCCCAATAGGAAGGCGCACCGCCATGCTGACCAATACTTGGCGCCACCGACTCGAGGCCAGCGGCACCGGCCTGCGCCGCGCTGTGGCTGCCGTGGGCTTGAGCGCCTGCAGCGTCGTGGCCCTATCCACCATCTGGGGCTGGATCACCGACGACCCGATCGACGTCGACGGGCCCGCCCGCAGCGCGGTCAACCGCACCGCCCTGGTCGGCTCCTACGCCCAGGACTGCGTGACCCGCTGGCTGACCGCCACCGCCGCCCGCCAGCAGTCCCTGCACGACTGCTGGTCACTGCACGAACCGCTGCGCCTGCCCACCACCCCGGCCGTGATCGTCAGCTCCCCCGCGGTCTCGGCGGTCACCCTGGTCAGCGATAACGACACCACCCAGCAATGGAGCGTGGTCATCACCGTGGCCGAACGGCCCTTTGAAGCCGCCACCCCCCACACCACCTACTACCGGCTGCCCGTCCTCTACACCCGCTACGGCGTGCGGGCCAACGCGCTACCCGCCCGCATCAACGGCCCCGGTGTCGGCGCGGATGCACCCCTGGGCTACCCCAGCGCCCTGGCTGCCACCTCACCGGCCTTCGCCACCGTCAGCGGCTTCGTTAGCAGCTTCTTGACCGCTGCGCCGGGGCTGGAACGCTACGTCACCCCCGACTCCGGACTCCTGGCCGCCGCGGACTACCGCTCGGCCCAAGTCACCAAACTCGTTGCCAACCACTCCGCACCCGAAGACACGGTGCCCGCCGAGGGCACCACGCTGCATGTGCTGGCCACCGTCAGCGCCGTCACCGCCCAATTTGCCCCCGTGCAACTGGACTACCCGATCGCGCTGAAAGTCACCTCCGGCCGCTGGAGCGTCACCGGCCTGGACTACGCACCGCTACTGGCCGCGGGCGCCGAACTGACCCCCGTCATCCCCGCCGCGGCCGCAGCGCCGCGCTAACATGCGACACCCAATTCCCCACCCACGAAAGGAAATTCACCAATGTTTCTCGCTACCACCGCCCCGACCCTGCTGGCTGCCACCGACCTGGTCTCTGGCAGCCACTCGCTCTACACCATCGGTGTCGGCGTCCTGGTCATCTTGATCCTGCTCGCCGGGGGCACCCGCGCCGCCGGCGCCTTCTTCGGCGGACGCATCGGCGAAACCGTCGCCTGGGCCCTGGTCGCCGTTGTGGTGGCCGTCGTCGTGGGCTCGGGCTACGCCATCTACACCTCGGCCAAACGCACCACCGACCGCACTGGCATCACCACCGGCCAATTCGGCCAATAACACCCCATCGCGCGCAACAACCCCCGACACACCGCACCCGACAGCGGGTTCAGGAGCCTTCCCATGACCGAATCAGCACAGCTGTTCAAAGGTGTGCACGACATCCCCGTCTACACCAACATCTTGTTCAACAAACCGCTGCGGCTGCCGGTGGCTATCAGCCTTTACGGCGGTGCCGTCCTGACCGTGGCGCTCACCGTGGCGATGCTCGACTCCGGGCACGCCCGCGCCACCCTGATCGGCGGGGCACTGATCACCGCCACCGCCGCCGGTGGCGCCGCACTGCTGCCACGTGGGCGGCCCAGCCTGCTTTTTCGCCTGCACAGCCTGTGGCGCACCGTGTGCCCGCGGCAGGTCACCAGCACCGGTGATCCGCTGCTGGCCCCCCCGCACACCGTGATCGGCAACCTCAGCTTCACCCGCCACGGCGTCTACGCCCACTACCTGCTGTCGGGTCTGCCCTACTATCTGCAATCGACCAAACGGCGCACCGGGGTGGCGGACCGCCACCAAACCCTGGCCCGTGAAATCCCCGCCGGGACATGGATTTACGGCCTGTCCGTGCCCCAAAGTCAACGTCAGCTGCTGCGGGCCATGCTCGCCGGGCACCGCGACAAGCCGCAGTGGATCAACTCGTGCCGCCAGATGGCGCCCGTGCTCGCCGAGCAACGCCCCCGCACCCGCATCTTCTGGCTGGCCATCCCCGTCGACGCCGGCCGCGCGGGGCACAGCCCCATGGGGCAAGCCGCCAAACTGCGCGACTGGGCGATTGGCCGTGACAAAGACTCTGACAATTCGGTGGCCGCCTACCAGCGGCTGTCCCACGACGTCATCACCGCCCTGCCCGAAGAATTCACCCCCGTAGCGGTTACCGAAGACATGACCAACTGGTTTTGGCGGCACAACGCCTGGCGTGGGGTGTTCGACAACCCCATGCCGCGCCACCACAACGCGATCGGTCGCCTCGAGGGCACCACACTGCCCGAGGCGGTCTTCGACACCGGTGACCAGCACCACCACCGCGGGCGCGCGTTGCCGCTGCACCTGGGCGCGGCCATCCTCGGCGTGATTGCCGCGGTATGCGCCGTAGCCGGGCTGCCCGCACTGGCCGCGATCACCGCCACGGCGGCCGTGGCCGCCGCCGGCGCCTGGACCGCTGGTGTGCGCCGCATCCCGTCGACGGTGAAAACGCTGCGCGTGGCCAGCCCTGATGGCCTCTACCCCGACAGCTACCAGGCCATCCTGCCGGTCGTCGACATGCCCAAGGCCGGCATCGTGTTCCCCGGCTCGGAATTCCTGCAAGCCCTCGACGACCTGGACACCGGTGCGGTCTTCGACTTCGCCGTCAACCTCGTCACGCTGAGCCGCGAAATGGAATCGGTGCGCAACGACCGCGCCAAAGGCAACCTCGACGACCAGTTCACCCAGCGCCGCGACGTCGCCAACGGCGACGCCCAACTGCTCACCACCGCACACCAACTCGCCGAATACCGCCGCCAACTTGACGCCAACATCGACGAACGCCCCCTGCAAGCCGCCTTCCTGATCGCCGTCGGCGCCCCCGACCAAGCCACCCTGGACTACAGCGTCAAACGGTTGCGCGAAGAACTCACCGGCTCCGGCCAAATCGCCATCCGTCACTACCGCGGCGCCCAAACCCGGCTATGGGCCGCCTTCAACCCCGGCGCACCCCACCACAAAACCGGCGCCGACCAATTCAGCGAACCCACCACCACCCGCAAATGGTCACGCTTCGTGCCGATCACCTCCTCGATGGTCGGCAACAGCACCGGAATCCTGCTCGGATTCACCCGACACAACGCGATGGGCAGCGCGGTCCTGCTCGACCTGCCCGGCACCGCGCGCCGCAACCGCAACCCCTGCCTGGTCTGCAGCGGCGCCCTGGGCTACGGCAAATCCTATGCCGCCAAACGCATCACCCGCGCCGAAATCCAGCGCGGAGCACAAGCATTCATCATCGACCCCGGCACCGAATGGGAAAAAGCCCTCGCCGACGTCCCCAACAAAGCCGTCATCGACATGGCCGGTGACCAGTTCAGCTGCGACCCGCTGCGCACCTTCCCCGCCGACGTCGCCGCCGCCTACTGGCTGGACTACATGCTCCCGATGATGAGCCTGGACCGCCGCAGCGTCGCCGTGCAACGCCTGCGCGCCATCCTGCAAGCCGACGTCGCGGCGGCCCTCGACATCACCAGCACCGCCGCTCTCATGAGCTACATCAGCCGCATCCAGGCACCCGCTACCGGGCCCGACGACCGCGCACCGCAGGTCATCCGGCTCGCCGAGGACCTCGCCCCCATCCTGGCCGCCCTGCAATCCTGGGCCACCTACGACTTCACCCGCGCCATCTTCGATGACACCCTGCCCGTGCCCGACCTGGCCACCCTCGATGTCACGGTCTGGCTCACCGGCAGCCTGGACCTGCCCACCGCCGAGGAAATGAGCACCCCGCACCTGGCCGCCAACCTGTCGGACCGCAAGCGCGCCTCAGTCGCCATCTACGGCATGCTGGTGCGCCTGGCGCGGGTCACCTTCTTCGCCGACCCGCAGCGCTTCGGGCTCATCGTCCTCGAGGAAGCCGCCGGGCTGCTCAACAGCCGCGCCGGCGCCGATGACGCCCACCTGATCAGCCGCCGCGCTCGCAAGCACTACACCGGATTGCTGATCATCACCCAGAACCCCATCAAAGACCTCGCCCTGATGGGCGACGAATTCATCACCCAACAACTGATCATGCCGTTCGAAAACGACGACCTCGCACGACAAGTCGCTGGCAAAGTCGGTATCCGCGCCGACGACTACGGCGACATCGAAGAATTCTTCCTGGCCCAACCCTGCGCCCACGAAATGCGCGACCCCACCACCTTCGACAACCACGACGAGAACACCACCGCAGGTGACGCTCACCGCGGCCAGCGGCAAGGCTACGGATTCTTCGTCGACGAATTCCGCCGCAAATCCCCCATCTGGGTCGCCGCCGAACCCGACACGGGCGTGCACCGCGCCTACGACACCACCCCAGGCCAAGCCGCATGAACACCACCCCCGCCGCACCCACCACCACCGCCGGACGCGCCGCCGAATACCTCGGCTACCAACTGGCCACCCGACCCCGGCTGCGCCGCGCCGCCACCGTGTGGTTCACCCTGCACTGGCTGGCCAGCTGGTCGGTGGCGGCCGCGCCGCCGGCCGCAGCCTCCACCATCGGCGGAGCCCTGAACTGGACCGGCATCACCGACAGCTACGGCGTCCCCGTCGGCAACTACTACCTCTCGGTCGTCTCCACCAGCGAGGCGATCACCAAAGCCGGCCCCGGCCTATCCGCCGACCCCTCCAGCTGGGCACGCTGGCTGGCCAACGCGCTCAGCACCGGCCTGACCCACGAAGCCGTCGCCGAGCTGCTCTCCGCCCAGGCCGCCGCCTACATCTTCATGATCACCCTGGCGCTGTGGCTGATGCGCTTCGCCATGTCCAACACCTGGCTCTACTGGCTGACCACCTGGCTGCGCCCGATCTTCGAAACACTACGCACCATCCTGGCCGACCTGTGGGTCTTCCCCATCTGCCTGACCCTGGGCCTCGGGGTCGGCGCCTACCACCTGCTCTGGCACGGCCGCAAAGGCTTCGGTGCCGGAATCATGTTGTCCACCACGGCCGTCGGCATTCTCGGCACGATGCTCACCGGTGACCCCTTATCCGACCTCTACCGCGAAAACGGGCTCCTGACCCAAGGACGCAACCTCGCCTTCACCGTCGCCCAAGCAGGCCTGAACAACGGCGCCATCACCCCCGGCGGCGGCGGAGCCCAACTGCAACACCTGACCGGGCTCATCGCCGATGCCACCGTGCGAATGCCGTTGCAGCTGATGAACTTCGGCGAACCCATCGACAACATCGGCGGCTGCGGCCAGGCCTACACCGCCGCGATGCTCACCCCGCACGACCCCAGCGACCTGGCCGGGCCCGCGCACGCCATGACCCGCTGCGGAGCCCCGCAGGCGCTGAGCTTCGCCCAACACCTCGACGGCGCCAACCTGGCCCTGGGCCTGTTCTACAGCCTGCTCGGCGCCATCTTCACCTTGTTCATCTGCTACGTCACCTACAGCTACGTCATGGCCTGCTGCGCGGCCCTGCTCAACGCGCTGCTCTCCGTCGTCGCGGCCGGACCCGCCATGATCCACGGCGCACCCCGCCGCCGCGCCGCCCGCCGCCTCACCCTGTTCTTCAAACACGCCGCGCTGCTGTTCGCCTACACCCTCTACATCTCCGTAACAGCGCTCATCGTGCTGAAAATGGCCGCCCGCGGCGGCTACGCCGACCAAGTCGGCATGACCCACCCGCTGGCCCGACTCATCATGATCTCCCTGTTCTCAGCAGCCGCCATCGGCGCCTTCCGCTGGCTCAAACACCAACTCGGCGACCACAACCGCCACGAACTCACCCACGCCGTGACCGAGCTTGCCCGCCACGGCCGCGACGGCTACCAACGCGGCCGCGACACATACGACCGCGGCCGCGACCTAGGTGCCCGCGCACCCTGGAACACCAGTACCACCTCCGACGGCGACTCCGGCAAACCCCTCACCGGAGCACCCGCCGGCGGCCGACCCCCCGGCGGGCGGCCCCCCACACCTGGGCGCGGCCGCAAACCCCACCTGCCGACCCCACCCAGCGGTCCCACCCCTACCGCCGCCTCGCCGACCACCACATCCGCGGCCCCAAGCACCACCGCTGCTGCCCGCACAGCCAGCGCCGGCAGCACGACGGCACGCGCCGCCGCAACCGCAACCACTGCAGGCGAGGCTGCCGCCACCGTGGCCGCCCCCGAAGTCGTCGCCGGCGCCGCCGTCGCCGCCCACGTCGCACACAAACTGCACCGCCCCCACGACAACAAGCCCGACCACGGCCAGCCCCGCCCCGCGGCATCACGCGCTACGCCGCCCAAACCCAAATTTGAACCAGCACCGGCCCCCGCCAACGGACGCCACCCCAGGCACATCCCACCACCTGCGGCGGCACCCGACACCGCCACACCGGGCGGCCCCGCACCCGGCCAAACTCCGGTCAAAGGCCGCTGACCGTGAAGCACATCGATCAGACGAAACATCTCGGCACAATCGATCGGACAGCCAATCGGCCTGTGTACCAACAGATTGCGGCCTTGCTTTCCGCGGCCATCCAACGGAGAAGGTACGTGCCCGGGGATCGGCTTCCCTCCGAAGCCGCGCTCGTGGCGCACTTCGGCGTCGCGCGTATGACCGTGCGGCACGCCATCGAACACTTGCTCCGCAGCGGCCTCGTGCGAGCAGAGCATGGGCGAGGAGTATTCGTCGTCGGTCAAGATCAGAGCGTCTCGCCCATCCAACCTTGGGGCACCAGCGACGTCCTTGCCGTCGTGGCGCTCATCGAGCACCTCAACGGCCGTGTGTTGAACCAGGACCAGTACGCGGCGCTCCAAAACGTCTATCGTGCGGCTCGTGCCCGCCGCACGTGCGGCCCGGCCTAGAGTCGTCATCCGGGGCAGACAGACTTCACGACGGTGCGCGACGCCAAAGTTTATGTCCGGATAACTGCGTTGACGCGGCGGCCCGCATACAGCTCGACGCCGAGATGATCACCCGCGCCGAACAAGCCCGCGTCTACCAGGATCGGTTGCAGCGCGTCGAATTCTCCATCGAGCGGGCCGAAGCAGAATACGCCAGATACGCCAACTCATCACTGCGTTCGGATAGCCGGTTCCTCCGGCTTGTCCGAAAGGTGTTGGCTACTCGCTTCTTTTCTCCGACACCGCAGCATGTAGCCCTTCGGCCAGGTCCTGCGCGGTCAACTCGCGTAATCGTTGCAGCTGCTCGTCGGTGATGTCGAGGTCTTCGGCGGCCAGCAGCTCGTCGAGTTCGGCGTTGTCCAGGCGGTCGTTGCGGTGATCGCGCGCCTTTTCCACCAGGTTGCGCACGAATCCGGCATTACCGAGCACGTCGATGCCGCGGATGAGATCACCGTCCTCGGTGAGCTTTTCGTCGGTGTAGAACCGTTCGAAGTCGCCGCGCAGCACCTCCACAGCCGCGTCGGTGGTGGTGTCGTCGTCCTCGGCGACCATCAGTTTGGTCAGTTCGACCAGCTCGGGCGGGGTGTAGCTGTGGAACTCGATCACCGTCGAAAACCGCCGTCGCAGACCCTGATTGACTTCCAGCATGCGCTGGGTGGCCTTGGCGTAGCCGGCGCCGAACACCACCAGCTCGTCGCGGTGATTCTCCATGTAGAGCAGCAGCGTGTTGATGATCGCGTTGCCGTACGGGTCGCCGGTGGAGTAGCCGCGTTCGTGCAAGGTGTGCATCTCGTCGAAGAACACCGCCCCACCCAGGGCTGCCTCCAGCATCTCCTCGGTGTTCTTCTCCGCATCGGCCATGAAGCGGCCCAGCAGTTTGGCGCGGCTGGTCTCCACCACCAACGGTTTACGCAGCACCTTCAACCCACACAACTGCTTGGTGAAAGACCTTGCCACCGAAGTCTTTCCGGTGCCGGGAGGACCTAGCAGCAGCGTGTGCCGTGAGGTCACCGGCACCCGCAACCCCACCTTGGCCCGGGCCAGGTTCACCTTCGTCGTCGAACGAATACGTTTGATCTCGCCCTTGGCCTCGGCCATACCCAGCATCGCGTCCAATTCAGCCTGGCCCTCGGCCAGGTATTTGGAAGCTTTCTCGGCGTCGCGGGCCACCTCGGCATCAACCCGGTTCGGGGCGCTGGCGGGATCCCACGGATCGGTGCGCGCCTCAATGGTTTCGGGGTCGGTCAGCACCAACCGGCGCGTGGAGTCGTCCATCGCCTCGCGGGCGGGCGCGAACTTCGGATCCCGCGAGTACACCCGGCGCAGCAGCTGCGCGGCTTCCTCCTCGCGCCCCAAATGGCGCATGCACATCGCCTGGGTGTAGAGCGCCACCGTGGCCGCCGCCGGCACCCGGTCATCGCCGGCGGCGCTTTGCCCGCGCCGAAACGCATCCTCGAACACTCCCAGAGACGCCAGCGCGGTGGTGGCCATCGCCGTGGCCGCGCACTCGTACTGCGGTAGCATCCAACGTTTCTCAACCGGGAACAGGCGCAGCACATCGGTCCAACGCTGAGTGCGAAAGTGCAGTAACCCCGCCACATAGGTGTGGGTGTCCGCATCGAACGGGTCAGCCGGTACCCGTGCCGCGGTGAGCAGCTCATCGGCCTTGCTGTAGTGGTGGGCGCGGATCAGCGCGGCGGCATAAGCGCAGCGCAGCGCGAACACCGAAGACACCGGCAGCTGCAAAAACAGCCCATCGAATGCGGCTGGCCGGAAATCAGGACCCAGCACTCCGAGGCGGCGCACTTCCCAGCCGAAGGTTTCCGCGGCCGCCCACGCCCCAGCCAGCACGTCGAGGCTGTCCTCACCGGCGAGCAGGCGCCCCAGCCAACCGTCACACACGCCGGGATCGGCCTGGGTCGCTGACCGGAACATCTCGGCGGCCACCGCCGCGTTGTGGCTGGGCACCAGCCCACCGACGGCGATACCTGAGGCCAGCAGCCCGCGCCGAAAAGCGTTGCGTACCGTAGTCTCTGACCCCGTGGTTGTCATCGTGGCTCCCGCGATGGTGGTGATAGAGGTTAGGCTGCGCGCCTGGGCCGAGCGGTGAGCAGGCGGCGCTCGTCGGTGATGTCGATGTGCAGCCGGTCAGCGATCGCCCAGGTGCGCAGGAGCGCATGATCGGGCCCGTCCTGCTTGAGGTGAACATCAGCGCTGCTAGTCGAGTCCGCCGGCACCGTGTAGAGCACGACCGTAGCGGCCCTCGGCGCCGGCTCGTCGACGTCGTCGAAGACAACCATGACACGCTGGCCCGGCGACCAGGAGCGCTGCGCGAGCGCCGCGGCGTCGATGACCTGTAGGCCCGCGGCAGTGACTTCCTGCCAGCGCTGTGGGTGCGAGGTGCATACCAGCACATGCAAGCCGGTGGCGGCCGCGCGGCGCGCGATCGCCACCGTCAAGGCCGGCTCCCCGGCGATCGTGACCGTGGCGGTGGCGGTGGGAACGCTCAGATCGACCAGCAGCGGATGGCCGGTGGCCGTGGCGCCGATAATGATGCCGGTGGCGCCGATCGGGGCTCGCAGCTCTTCATCGGCAGACACCCGCCGCGCGGGCACCTTGACCGGACAGGCCGCGACGAGCAATCCGGTGTCCAGTGCGAGGTCGTGGCGGCCCGTCCACGGGTTCAGACCTGTCAGCGGCGCCTCGGCCAACGGGTAGCCGGTGTGATAGCGCACCGCCACACCCACTGTGGGGTCGCCCTCGGGAGTCAGCCGCAGCTGGATGCTGACGACCGTCGCCTCGCTATCCGGAGCCCACAACCGGTCGATGTTGGTGGTGGTGATGTCGTGCGGTGACATCCAGTACGTCTGCACGTAGCCCCCGGAGTGACGTAACCGACGCCACCCCGGATGCAGCGCTGCTGCTTGGACCCCGGCCAGCAGCGCCTCATCGGCAGCCCGGATGTGCTCGGCGGACAGTACCCGAGCGCCGATGCGCACCCTGCCCAGCTCGTGGACCAGCGACTCCGCCGCAGCCGCCAAGGTGGCGGCTACCGATTCCCGCCACACGATCGCTCGCGCGCTGGCCGAGGCGTCGATGCGAATCACCAGCCAGGTCTGACGCTGCCCCACCGCGGGATGATCACCGACTTCGCTGGAATATGCCTCGGCATAGGGGTGATGGGTTTTACCCGCGCGCCGCGAACCTGCGCTCAGGACGTCGATGCCCGCCAACGTGACGTCGAATTGGCGCAGCGCGTCGGCCACCGTTGCTAGCGGCAGCGATGTCATCGACACCACGCGGGGATAATCCAGCACCGAGGGACTGTGTGGCTGGCCGTCAACGGCCACCACAGCAACCAGGTGCGTTCCTACGGCGCGGATTCCGACCGGCCCAGCACCGAAGGTGCGTTCGTGATCATCGAGCTGCCCGGCCGGGACGCCTAGGTGGGCGCGGTGTGCCCGCAGCGCCCGCCATCCCAGGGTCAGCAGGGGGGCTCCGCGCCAGCACACCAGCGCCGCTGCGCTGAGCAGCACTGCAGCCACCAGGGCTGTCCACCAGCCGGGCCGGCCGGCAGCACTCACACCGACACCCAGAAGCGCCATGTCGGCGACGAAAACGCTGACCAGCCGAGCCCACCCCAGCGCCAGCCCCAAGGGAAAGGTCGCGGTCACGGGCGTTGTCCTTTGCGGATCAGCGCCGCCGAGCCCAGGATCACCGAAGACAGCATCGCGATGCCACTCACTCCGGCAGCGGCCACCCATACCGGGGTCATGTCGCGGCCCACCGCTGGTGGCGGAAGCACCAGCGGCGCTGATAGTCGTTGCGGCCCTACAGGTTCCCCCGCAGGAATGTCGAACGTCAGCGCGGCTACCGGGTCGATGATGCCGTGACCGACTTGGTTGTCGACTCCGCGCGCCGGTGCCCGGGCGGTAGCCAACAGCCGGTTGATGATCTGATGGGCGGTCAGCGTCGGGTATTTCGCGCGCACCAGTGCCGCCACACCAGAGACGATCGCCGCCGAGAACGAGGTCCCCGCCTGCGGCACCAGCGAGTTACTTCTGCCCTCCAGGGCATTCATCAACCCGTCATCGCGCGCCGAGAGGCTTTCGATGTCGGTGCCTGGCGCGGCGATCGACACCCACGGCCCGGCCACACTGGATTGCACCGGAGCGCCACTGGAATCCACCGCACCCACCGTCAAAACGTAATCGGAAAACCACGCTGGGCTGACCACCGTGGTGACCTGCGCCCAGTCGCGAGGATCGTTGGGAGTCAACGGGTTATAGATGGGGTTCTGCTTGCAGTCATTGCCACCCTCCTCCCCGACGTTGCCCGCCGCGGCCACGATCACCGCGTTGCGCTCTACGGCCGCATAGCGGATCGCCGCACCCAGATCGCGCTGGTCGATGATGTCGGTAGACGGCATACAGGACACCTCGGAGATATTGATGACTTGTGCGCCCAGATTGGCGGCGTGCACGATCGCGCGTGCCATCGTGCGGATATCCCCGGCCTTGCGCCGGGTAGCGGGATCCTGACTGCCCGAGAACGCCTCCTTGGGGCTGAACGCTTTCGAACTCTGCCGGATCGAGATGAGCTCGACCTCGGGGGCGATACCAGAAAATCCGTCCGCCGCCGCCGCCGGTGGTGGCGGTGGTGGAATGGGCGGGACCGGGGTCGCCGGGTCCTGCGGGGCCCACGGCGCCTGCGGGGTGGCGGGCGCCGTGCGGGTACCGGCACCGGCCGGCACGACCGTGCGGCCCACCGCGGGCGCCTGGCGCCAGGCGGCGCCTTCGGGAGGCGGTGGCGGGGCTGGCAGCTGTAGCGTCACCGTTTGCGGAGGTGGGGGCGGTGGCGGGGCTTCAGTGGTGGGGACGCTCTCAGGCCGGCGAGGCTGTCGTGGCGGGGGCAGCACCGTCTTGCCGTCGGCGGGCTGGGCGGCGATCAGCGAGGCCACAATGGTGCCGTGCGCGTCGCAGTCGGTCAGTCCATCACCGCCGGCCTCCACGTAATCTCCGCCGCCGACCAAGTTGGTCAGCCGCGGATGCGGGCTCACACCGGTGTCGATGACCGCCACCTTCACCCCGCCGCCGCGGCCCAAGCGCCACGCCTCGGCCACATCGAGCATGTCCATGAAATGTGGCTGCACCCGGTAGTCGGTGCCGGGCAGGGTGCCGACCCTTGTGCAGTACGTGCCCTGGCGCATCGGCTGATCCGGACCCGGCGGCCCATCAGCCGGCAGCGCCCCCAGGTCGATCTCCGGCGGGCTGACCGCCAACGCCGGCGGGGCCACCCACAACGCCGCGCTACCGACGGCGACCACACTGGCCGCGGCCGCGATCATCTTCTCTGTTTTCACCCGCACCCCGCTCGTTACCGGTACCGGATAGCGGTCAGCACACCCATCAGCCAAAACGCCAACGGGAAGATCGCGGTCAAACACACGTATTCAATCCACTCCACCACCTTGCGAAACGTCGGCGTGTAGAAGCGCCGGGGCACCACTACCGCCGCAATCAGGCCGGCCACCGGCACCGCCACAATCATTGACACCCCGATCAACAGCGCCGGCAACGTCGCGAGCCCCACCACGTAGCGCCCGGCCACACCGGTTGCGATAGCCACACCTGCCAGGGCTAGCAGCGTCGCCTGCGACCGGTCGGTGAATGAGCGGCCCCGCAGCAGCACCGCGACCGCGACCAGCCCCGCCAACACCACCAGCAGTGCGCGCCGGGGCGCGTGCGGATCGCACAACGCCACACAACACAGCACCACCAGCCCCGCGGTGGCCACCAACAGCCCGCTCAGGTGGGCGCGCGCACGGTCGGTCGACACCGTCACATCGCGCACCGACTCAGGGCCGTCCAAGGTGGTCAATTCGCCGCTCGCCACCACCTTCTCGGCCGGTAGATCCGGGCGCGTCTCAAATATCCAGCGGCCGGTAGCCGACGGGAACACCGGCAACCGGATCCCCCCGGCCAACCGTGCCACCGTCGGCGCCAGATGCATCGCCACCATCGACACCAGCAGCAGCACGCTCAACAGGATCGGCGCCGAAGTCACCAGCGCCATCCGCACCATCGCCACTACGGCCCCAGCCAGCCCCGCCGTGATGACCGCGGTTCCCAGCGCAACATGACGGCCGGTAAACCGGACCATCAAAATGGCGGCAGCCGATATCGCGGCCAACCCCAGCGCGGCATGCGGTGCCCCCACGGGGCCGGGAACGGCCGCGGCACCACCAACGGCCGCCGGCACCGCTGCGGCCCACAGCAGCGTGTCCCCAATTGTGCGAGCAAGCGCGCTGTGGTGCCCGCGAACCAGCACCACCACGGCGGCGATGACCAGCACCGCGCCGAGCGCCGTGCAATACAGCGCCGCCACGGCGTCCAGGTGCCCGTAACGCCACCGGCCCAGAAGCGCCGTGGCGACCAGCACACCGGCGACCACCATGCCTGCCCCCACCCGCGCCGCCCACGCCGGGCTGACCCCGGGCCAGCGTGTGTGCAGTTCGCGCGCCACCGCGGTCGTGATGTGCTCGACAACGTTGATGCGGGCCTCGGTGTCAGTGGCATAGCGCAGCCACAGCTGCGCGCCGTCGACCACACCCTGCTCGCCCAAGGACAGTGCCGGTTTGAGTGCGCTGCCATCCACGCGGCACAACGTCCAGCGGCCCCGCGATTCGGCCACCAGCGGTGGCTGCCCCAGTTCCTCAAGACGGGCGGCGATTAGATCCACCAGCGCCGAGAGCTGCACCGACACTGGTGCCCCGGCATCGAGGACCACTCCGACCTTGGTGGCTCCGGCCAGGATCGCCACCAGGATCCGATCGGGCAGCACCGCCCCAGCTGGCGCCCCGGACGTCGCCTCCCGGCTGCGCTCTAGCGTCATCCCTGCAGCGCTCCTGCGGTGGCAAACCCATCACCCAACTCAGCGGCCAACTTCTGCAATGCTTCGCGGGTGTTTTTGCGCAGCGCGGGAAGATCCAGGGTGGCCGCATCCCGCAGGTGCTCGTCCCAGGGCACCGTCAGGACCGCCTTGACGCGCTTGCCCAGGGTTTGTTCGACATGGTTGACGAACTTCGGTGTCGCGCTGTGATTGGCGTCGTTGAGCACGATCACCGACCGTTTGAGCAGCTCATGTCCGCGCCGGGCCGCCAGCCAGTTCACCGTCTGTTCGATCATCAATCCGCCATCAATGGTGCAGGATCCCAGGATCATCAGCGCATCCGAGGACGACAGCACCGCTTTGAAGACATCGCCCTTCATCGCCGCACAGTCCACCAGGGCCAGCTGGTAGATCCGGCGGGTGCGGCTGATGGTTTCAAAGAACGCCTGCTCGTCAAAGGCGAACTCCGAGGCGACATTCTGATGGCTGGCCAGCACCTCGAGCCGCTCCCGGTTGCAGCCGGTGTAGGGCCGGGTTTTTGGGTGGGTCAGCGCGTCGGGATCGGCTAAGAACTCGCGCACCGTGGCCTTCATGGAGGGATCGATGAACCCGCCCAGACGCCCGCCGGTGTCATCGGCGTCCACCGCGATCACCCCGCCGCCACGATGGTGGGCGAACACCGACCCCACCGCCGCGGTCACTCTGGTCTTGCCGACCCCGCCCTTCATCGACACCGCCGCGATTTGATAGTTCCCCGGGATGTTGGCTGTGATGCGTTTCGTCCAGCCCTGCAGCTGCTTTTCGTAGTCGCCAGCGCCCAGATTCACCACCCGTCCGGTCACCATGTACACGGCCTTGCGCCACCCGATCGTGGCTGGTTCGCGACGCGTCTTGACCACCTCGCCGACCTGGATCTGGCGAAACGACTCCGCCCCGGCGTGCGGATCCGCCCGCGGCGCCCACCGTTCTTGCGGGTCGACCGCCGGCGTCCACTGCTGCGGCGGCACCGCAACGCGGTATTCCGCCAGGTGCGGCATGGCAGGGATCGGCGCCGGGCCGGGGGGCGCGGCAGGTGGCTCGCTGTCTTGTCGGCGCGGCGGCGCCGCGTTCCACGCCCCGCCCGCGCCCGGACCCCGCGACGCATCAGAAGCTAAGTGCGGGTGCCCAGGGCCATAGGACGCCGCACGGGAGGGCCCCGGCGGTGCGCAGGCCTGCTCAGGTGGCGGCGGGGGTGCCCGGTGCGTCACAGGAGAAGGCGCGAACAACGGGTCCCGCGCCGGCCGCAGGTCATTGTTGGGTGGGTGGGGGCCACGCGGTGGTGGCGGTATGGCTGCGTCCGGCTCAGGTATCTGCGGGTCGGGCATGGATGCTTCGCCGGGGTCGAGGGCGGGCGGGCCGGGCTGGTGACGCTCGCCAGCAGGCGGCGGCAGATAGCGTGACCTAAAATCGGAATTGTCCGTCATTTCCTGCCTTTGTCATGGGGCTTATCCTTCTGATCCTAAGGCCCAACTTCTCGCTAAACCACGCCCGATCAATATTTTTTGAGAAGCAGAATAGTGTTTGCTGCAGGGGCGATCGCTATTTCTACGGTCGGCAAGAGAGGCGCTTTTTCAAACCATTCGTTCATGGGTGGCCCAGGATCGTATCGCCACACTGGCCAGCACCGTGGCCACGCCGTGGCGGATCTGCGCGGGCCCGGCCGGGCCGATCACCATCCACTCCTGGCGGCTGCCCGGCGCCGGGTTAAGCCGGTACAACGCGACGCGGCCTGCGGTGGTATCGCGCAGATTCAGCACCGACGCGCTATTGACGGTGCTGGCATCGACATAGGCCCGCGCATATACGACCGCCTCGGCTACCGGCTCGGCCAGGGCCTGCTCTAACTCGACCAGCGCCGCGCCGCGCAATCCCACCGCCCGCAGCGGGGCCTGTTTGCGCGCGGCCGTGGGCCCCTGGTCGTGCGCGGTCACCGCGGCCACCATCTCGTCTAGGGGCACATTGACCGCGCTGATGCGCGCGGGGGCCACCTGATGTACCGAGTCCAGCGCCTCGGTGACCGTGCGCGCCAGCGTATCTTCGTCCGCCGCGCAGCAGTCGTCGATGGTGATGTGTCCCCCGGCGCGCACCGCCGCAACCCAGCGGCCACCGCAGCGTGCCATGACTATGCGCAACTGCTCGTCGGGGATTGCTCGCCACGTCGAAGGGTCCTCCAGCACCACCGTCGGGGCCCAGTTCATTGGCCCGCGCGACACCAACACGACGACCTCGACGTCAGGGTCGGCCAGCACCTTCATGCGGGCGGCGACATCGTCGCGCACCACCGCGGCCTCATCACAGATCCCTTGCCCGACCAAGACATCCAGGCCCGGATGTGTGCTCAGCCAATCCAGACAACGGGGCTGGCCGTAGGGGTGGGCCCGCAGCTCGGGCGCGAGACGTTCAATACCCAACAGCGCCTGCAGAAACCATAGGCCGTCCACATTGACGGTGATGTCGGTCGGTGAGGTGCTCGCGTTGCTCATCGCGGTCTGCGCTCTCGTGGCGGTGTGATCACGACAGCGCGGCGGCACCCGTGAGTGCCGCCGCGCTGGTGTCCGGACCGGCCTAGGCCGACATCCACGAGGAGCCGACCTGCCCGTCGGTGCTGTTCATGTTGTGCCCTGCGGCCTGCACCTTTTGGCCGTGGGCGCCTGCTTGCTCGTAGATGACCTGGAAATTGCGGCCGAGTTGGTTGATGAACTCCTGGCAAGCCGTTGATCCAGCGCCTCCCCAGAAGTCACCGGCGGCCAACACATCGCGCACGATCCCCTGATGCTCGGCCTCCAGCGCTGCAGCCTGGGCCCGGACCGTAGCGCCGTGGGCGTCAACGTCGCCGAACTGGTAGTTGATCGACATGGGTGAAGTTGCTCCTGACCTCGATTGAACGGCGTTCGGTTTGGGTTAGCTGCTCAGAATCTGCTGAGAGGCCTGCTCTTGCTGCTCGTAGTTGGCGGCGTCGCGAATCAGGCCATCCCGCACTCCGTGCAGCATGTTCACGATGTTGCGGAAGGCCTGATTCATCTGGCCCATGGTGTCTAGCGAGGTCGCCGACGCCAAACCGCTCCAGCCCGCACCCGAGATGTTCTGCGAGGACGCAAACATCTTGCGGGCGTCGTCCTCCACCGTTTGGGCGTGGGTCTCGAATCGGCCCGCCATGTCACGCATCGCATGCGGGTCGGTCATAAAATGCGAGGCCATAATTGATAATCCCCTCATATTTGCTCAGTGAATTGGTTCGCGGTTGCTCCGAACTCATTCTATGAGCCGGTTTTGGCCCCCGGCAACGGCGACAGTAAGCAATTTCCCAGCAATTTTTTCGAGCCTCGCGGCTATTGTCGGCGCAGCACCTTGATCGGCGTTCCGTAGCGCGGGCCGCCGCCACCTTCCCCGCCGCGCGCACCCATCCCGCCCGCCATCGGGGCGCCCCCATACATGCCGCCAGCGGGGGCTGAGGCGGGAACAGCCGACGATGCCGCCGCACCGCCCGGCGCGGCGACCGGTGTCACTGCCCGCGCCGAACCGACCGCTTCGGAGGTCCCCGCCGTCCAGGTCGCCGGCACCGACAATCCGCCCAGCGAACCGGCACGCCCGGCCATCGCTTCCACTTGTGCCCCGACTGAGGAAGACCCACCCAGGCCCGCCAAGCCGGGTCCGCCTAGGCTGCTCGCGGCCCCGGTGGCGCCCCCGAGCATGCCGGGATTGCTCAGCATCGACATAAACGGACTCAGCAACGACTGGAACTGGCCCAGGCCCGAGGCCGGCGACAGCCCGCTGCTCAGCGGTGAGGAAAACCCCTGCAGCACTTGAGGGATGGCGCTGACCAACTGCGGGCCCATCGACAGCATCGTCTGGCCGTCGAGTCCGGCGGGCAGACCCCCGGCATTGCTGAGCAGATTCATCGGCTGCTGGCCTGCCGCGTTGCCCGCGGACTGGCCCAACGCCGCGCTCTGGGCGGCTAGCCCGATTGGGTCGGAGTTGGGCAGCGGCGGGGTAAACGGCACCAACGTGCCGGTGACGCCCGCAGCGTCGGCGGCAAAACCGTACAAGACCGTGCTGTCCTGCGCCCACATCCCGTCGTAGACGGCTTCGTTGGCCGCGATCGCTGGGGTGTTGAAGCCCATGAAGTTGGTGGCCACCAGCGTGGCCAGCTGCGCCCGGTTCTCGGCGATCACCGGCGGCGGCACGACACCGGCGCGGGCGGCCTCGAATGCTGCCGCCGCTGCGGATGCCGCCGCGGCCGCGGCCTCGCATTGTCCGGCCGTGGCCATCATCCACACCGCATAGGGGGCGGCGGCCAGCGCCATCGAGATCGACGACGGACCCAGCCACGCCGTGCTGGTCAGGGCCTCGATCACCGCTTGAAACGCCCCACCCGCTGAACCCAACTCGGCGGCCAGGGACTGCCAGGCCGCCGCAGAGGCCATCAACGGCCCTGAACCGACGCCGGCATACATGCGTCCCGAGTTGTACTCGGGAGGGCCCCCGTAATCGACCATCAGTGCTACGGCGCGAAAGGCGCTTAGACCATCGCCACGGCGTTGAGGGCCTCAGAGGCCGCATACGTGGCCGCGGAGGTGCCCATGGTCGCGACGAACATCTCATGGATCACCGAGCCGATCGCCTGGGTGACCTGATAAACCCCCGCGTGGGTACCGAACGCGGCGGCCAGCAGCACCGAGGTGGGCTCCGGTGCCGGGGGCACCACCCCCAGCGTGGGGGCCGCGCCGGCGGCGTTGCCCGCGGCCACCGCCGACCCGATCGCGGCCAGTCCCGAGGCCGAGGACTCCAGCCCCGCCGGTAGCGCCGTGACAAACATGCAGCCTCCCAAAACGCGACGAACGTACCAATCTGCTGGCTTGAGTCTAACGGTGCCCCTGGTCTTATGTCCGGGTCAGCGAGAACCAATTCCAGGCACTTGAGTGTCCGCGACCTGCACGTATGTTCCCGTTTCGCCCGATTCGGCGCTATTCATCAA
>NZ_JBLVUX010000003.1:0-17048 GCF_048287075.1 Mycobacterium sp. 23 | reverse complement strand
GGGGTCTCAACGGGCCACCCAGCTGCGCCAGTGGGCCCAGCACCATCTGGTCCTCAACGAGACCGGCGAGGGCACGGCGGGGCAGCTGGCGGCCGCTCAGCGCGCGACCCGCCCGGCCAAGCCTGAGCACAAGCCGTGGGCCGAGTTGCGTCAGGACTGGGCCAGCCGTTTCGGGGTGTTCCTGATCGATGAACGGGCTCAAGTCCAGGCGCGTCGGCAGCGCGAAACGGCCTCGGTCAACGTGCTGACGGTCGCGCGTGTCGCCGCGGCGGGTATCGACAAACCGGCGTTTACTCGCGCGGATTTGATCGAGGCGATCGGTGCGCGGATGCCGGTCGTCGTTGCGGGTGCACCGGTGGGGCCGCGGGGTCTTCTTGAGGCGATGGCCCAGCGCCTGGGGGTGCGGATTAACCAGCCGCGCCAGGCCCACCAGCGCGAGGGCCATGACCGGTTCACCGTGGCCCCGGTGTTGGCTGAAGAGGCCGCCATCGTGGAGCTGATGGGGGCGCGTGATCCCCGCGGTGTGCTCGACGAACACCTCGTGGACACCGCCGGGTTGTCGCCGGATCAGGCCCGGGCGATCACCGCGATCGCCGCCTCGCCGTGGCTGATCCAACCCCTGGCCGCACCGGCGGGGGCCGGGAAAACGACGTCGCTTAAAGCGCTGCGCGCCGCAGCGCAGGGGGGCGGCAAGACCCGGGTGATCGTGGTGGCACCGACTGGCAAAGCTGTTGATGTGGCGGTGCGCGAAGGGGCCGGTGATGCCGGTTACACGGTGGCCAAAGCCGTCAAAGACCTCCGCGACCACCGGCTGACGTTCGATGCCCACACGCTGGTGGTTGTTGATGAAGCCGGCATGGTCGGCACCCCTCATCTGCGGGAAATCCTGGCCGCTGCCACCGCCGCCGGCACGAAAACCGTGCTTGTCGGAGACGCCTATCAACTGGCTCCGGTCAAGGCCCGCGCCGGCATGTTCGGCCAACTCGTCGAGGACCTGCCCTGGGCCCAACGCCTCTCTGAGGTGTGGCGCATGCGTGATCCTGACGAACGTGTTGCCTCCCTGGCGGTGCGCAGCGGTGGGCCTGCGCCGCTGCGCCGCGCGATCGGCTGGTACCGCAGCCACGGGCGGCTGCATACCGGGGACGGGCTGACCATGGCCCACGACGCGCTCGCCGGCTATCAGGCCGATCGGGGCGCGGGGAAAGACGCGGTGTTGATGGCTGATAGCTGGGAGGTGTGCGACGCGCTGAACACCCGCCTGCACCACGACACCGTGCCCGGCGATGCCCCCACCGTGGCCGGTGCCCGCGGGCACCGGATCGGTGTCGGCGACATCGTCATCTCGCGCCGCAACGACGCCACGGTGCAGGTTGTGGATGCTGCCGACACCGCCACCGGGGCTGAGCCGGTCCGCAATGGCCACCGCTGGCGGGTCTACAAAATCGACGCCGCGAATAACCGCATCGCCGCGCGCCGGCTCACCGATGGCGCCCGTGCGATGTTCACCGGGGACTACCTGACTGAGCACGTCCATCACGGCTACGCGGTCACCGTGCACGCCTGCCAAGGCCTCACCGCTGATACCGCCCACGCCGTGCTCAGCGACCGCGCCACCCGCGCTTTGGCCTACGTCGCGCTGACCCGCGGCCGCGACAATAACCACCTTTACCTGTATGAGAACAACGCCGGTGAAGCCGACCACGCACACGCTGCGGTGCTCGCCGAGTATGGGATACATGCCGCCCGGCGCGGCACCAGCCGCGCCGCCGCCACCCTATTGCGACAGGTGTTGGCTCACGATGAGCGGGCCCGCACCGTCCTTGACGTCGCCACCGACACCGATCGTGTCCACCAACCCGCCCCCGTACAAGCCCTGCGTGATCACCACGAGCGCACCCGCGCCCGGCTACGCGCCGCCCACCGCGCCCACAGTGCTGCCCGCGCCACCTACGATCTGGCTGCCGAGCTGCCCAGGTTGCGTGCCGAAATCGACTTCCTCGACAGCGCCGGCCGCGGATTTTCCCCTCGCACCGACTACCCCCTGGACCCCGCCGCCCTGGACCGCCTGGACCACTCCCACCGCCACGCGATCACCGCGATCGCGCACGGCCTGCAAGCCGTGCAAAGCCTGCACCTGTATCCCGGCGCCGACAAACCCGCCCTGCTGGCGGCCTTGGCCGCCGCCGTGCACCGCGACACCCGGGCACTCGATAAGACCCCGCCCAAAGTGCTGGCGCTGCCCGCCACCCCCCACGCCCGCGAGTACGCCGCAACCCACCGTTACGCCGACACCACCACCACCGTCGAGCGCGCCCGCACCCAGATTCAGGACAAACGTTGGGCACTGCCGCGCGGCACCCTGATCATCGTCGATGACGCTGATCACCTGCACCCCAACCACCTGTGCTGGCTCGCCGACCATGCCGCCGCCACCAACACCAAACTGCTGCTGATCAGCACCCCCGATCACCGCCTGCCGGCCCATACCCTGACCACCGCCGCCGATCACCTTCTGCCCTGGGCGCAGCGCCTGGGCAACCCCGACCACGCCCACCACCGCCCCGACAGCGCCATCGAACACGCCAACCACCACCTCGTGACCACCACGCCAGCACTCGATCATCCCGAGTACCAGACCGCCCACCACCTCCTGCGCCGCCGCGACCACCTCCTGGCGCACTTCGACGAAATCGCCGACCGCGCAGCACAACTCGATGCCCTCACAACGACTCGCTCCCGCCACCGCAGCCACAACCGAAGCTACGGACTCGAACTCTAAAAATCGGGTCACACCACCGGACACCGCGCTCACCTATAACGGGCCGCCCAAGAGGCCGCAACTGCACCTCACGGGTGTGCCCAAATAGTGCGAGGGATTGAAGGGCATAGCTGCCCTCACACTTGTTGGGTGCCGCGTCGACGGCTGCCGGAAAAGGCGACCACCGACCCCATGGGACGACCGTCCGGCATGGTCACGCTCATAATCTCGCAGATCCTCACTGCCGTGGCGGCGCGCCGCGCTGCTTGATCTGGGGCTCGGCCAACGCGGCCGGTTTCGTTTGATGGCTAGTGGGGTAAACGTCGGCGTCATGTCCAGCGGGGCGTAGTGGGCGTGCGACGAGCGTGAGTTGAAGGACTATCGGTGGCGTTAATGAATGAATACGCAGATGTAGCTGAGATGTTTGATGCGTTGAATGAGATGGAGCGGGGTTCGCGGGCATATCGCCGGCAACGCGATTTGATCGTGCAGCGCTGTTTGCCGCTGGCGGACCATATCGCCCGACGGTATCGGGGCCGGGGCGAATGTCTTGATGATCTTGTTCAGGTAGCCCGGTTGGGTTTGGTGAATGCGGTTGACCGCTTTGACGTTGCTCGTGGTGCGGAGTTTCTAGCGTTTGCGGTGCCCACGATCACCGGTCTGATTCGACGCCATTTCCGTGATTGTGGGTGGGCGGTGAAAGTGCCGCGCCGTATCAAAGATTTACACCCGCAGATCAATGCGGCCTCCCAACAGCTGGGGCAGGAGCTGGGCCGGTGCCCTAATGCCTCGGAGATCGCTGACTACTTGGGGGTGGAGCGTGAGGTGGTTGTGGATGCCATGGTGGCGGGGATTAATTATGAGGTGTTGTCGTTGGACGTCCCCCGAGGGCACGACAACGACTCGGAGACAGCGTTTCGTGACATGTACGGAACGGTGGATTCACGCTATGAGAGGGTGCTTAGCGTGCAGACGGCGCGTCCGTTGATAGCAGCGCTTCCCGAACGCGAACGCCTGGTCATTAAATTGCGGTTTTTCGAGGAGATGACACAATCCGAAATCGCTGAACGTATCGGGTGTTCGCAGATGCATGTGTCGCGCCTGCTGACTCAAGCCCTGCAAAAAGTACGTGACGGCGCCTATCAACCGGACCTAGCTGCAGTGGGCTGAAATTTTGCTTGGCATCCGCGTCCCTTCGCTGTCCTCTCCAACTTCTCGCAATTGCGCGCGGCTGGATCGTGTCGGTGGCGACCCTTTGAAAGTGACCTCAAACCGCCCCTCCCGCTTATCAATTGTCGCGCCTGGGCAACGGAAAGATGTCGCTGTTTCGCCCTTGAGGCCGGGCGCGTAGGGTAAATAAGGTTAAATAACCGATCAGTGTTGCGGGCCGTAACCACAGACATGGGTGCCGAATCGGCGGTCGTTTTCGCCAGCAGCGATCCTGCGGAGGCCGAAGCCTTCCTGGCTCGCGCCTACGCCACTGTGTTTGTTGGAGCCTACCCACGACCACCGCATCGGTTCAGCATTGACAGAGCCGCGTATGGACCGCTCGATTTTGCCCGGGTGGGGCTGAGCTGTGCGGTGGATTGGCAGACCAATCCGTTGGGCAAGATTCGGCTCAGCTGCGTGCATCAAGGCGTCGTGCGTCAACATCTGCGGGACGGCTCGACGGTCTCCTACGGTCCCGGTGACGTCATGATTATGGGCGAACCGGATCAGCCGTTCAGCGGGCGGTGCGAACGCCCGCACTTCGACGTGGCCCTGCTCGATCCTTCGTTGTTGCAGCGAGTGGCCACCAGCGGCCCCGCCCGCCGCCCCCGGCCCGTGCGACTGACCGGGTCGTATCCCCTGTCCTTACCTGCCCGCGACCACCTCGCCCACGTCATTGGCCATCTCCACACGTTGGCCCGCAGCCAACCACTCCGCCCCGGGTATCCGCTGCTGGTATCTACCGCTGCCGATCATCTCGCCGCGCTGCTGTTGACCTATTTTCCGAACACCGCGGTCACCGAACCGACTATCGAAGACCGCCACGACACCACGTCGGTGCTGCTGCAACGAGCGATCACCTACATTGACGACCATGCACACACCGACATCAGCCTGGCCGACATCGCCGGGGCAATCTATGTCACCCCTCGCGCCCTGCAACTGATGTTTCGCCGCCACCTCGACTGCACCCCCATGCAATATTTGCGCCGGGTACGGCTGCACCATGCCCATTCCGAACTAATTAACAGCACCCCCGGTCAAGCGACCGTCACCGCTGTTGCCTATCGGTGGGGATTTGGCAAAGTTGGCCGATTCGCCGCCTATTACCGGCAAACGTACGGCCACAGCCCCCGCGCCACCTTGCGCGCAGAGTAAAGCGCCTGCGAGATACCCACGGTCATGCCATGCGGCATCGTTGACGCTTCGTTGGCGCTGATGTGTTTCGCTACCGCCGAAGTGGCATATTGCGTTGGGCCGCCGATCGAGATCCCGCCGGTCACGATGCCAACAATCCTGCTGTTCATGAGCGCCGGTTGGCGACGTTCATTTAGGGCCAAGACACGGGCCCCCGATGGCGGCCAGGCTCAAGCCGCTGGCTGGGGCGCAGTTTGTGAGTAGTGTGCGTATGAGGGTCAGGTTCGCGGGGCCAGGTTTGCGACCGATGTGCGGTTGGATGGGATTGGCGAGTCCCCGTTACTGAGTCCACCTGATCTGTCCCCGTCATTTCGAGCCACGATCATGCGAGTTGTCCTGACATCGCTGTCCCCAAACGTTTTGGAATGCATGTGCGGCATTGACGCGACCCGGGGCAGCTCGTGGATTCAACCGACCGGTTTCTCCGAACCTATCGCTAGCCACCGGGGCATAACCATCTTTTTCGGCCCATCATGGGCATCGCTGAAAGGGCCGATGTGGTTGCCCGGCAGGACAATTAGTGGGCGCTGAGCCACCTGCGTCGCATCAATTTGACGCGAAATGGCTCCTTTTTTGCGCGTTGTTGTTTCGCGTTTCGGACAAATGAGGCACGGGCTTAAGGCGCAGCAGCGACGTTGGCTCTGGGCAGCTGTGGGCACACCGGAAAGTCGAAATGACCGGGCAAGCACCGTTGGGAATTGAAATTGACCCCTATACCCGAGCAGGGGTCGGCCCGTCGTTGGCGGGGTCACGCACCGGGCTGGGGGTAGGCCGATGCGTGACGCCCAGAACCAAGTTGCCGGTGAAACACACGTGTTTGTTGTGCGGCAGTCCAATAGTAGGTGGTTGACCAAATGGACGGCAAGGGCCGTCAGAGGGTGGAAAGGAAGGCGGCGGCCGCCTGTTGAACCGATGCGTACGCCGCGCCGCGTTTCGGGCGAAGTTGTGCGCTTTACCTGGTGTGATGTGGGGCTCGTCCCAATGCGGGCTCTCGGCCGGGTAAATGCGGCAGGGGTTTTAAGTGGCGGGGCTGGGGGTGCGTAGGGGGTCTAGTCGGTGCAGGAGCGCATGTAGGGATTCGTCGAAGTCGGTGGCGCTGTGATCGTGGGACAGTAGGGCTTGCAGACGGTGTACATGCCGATACTGGGCAGTGTCGGCGCTGGCGTGCTGGGCGGCGTCCTCGAGGACGGCTTCTTCGGCATGGAGGGGGGCTCCGAGAGCGGAGACATCCAGCAGCAGATGCCCCAGCAAGAACGTGGTGTAGAGCCGGTAGGCCGCGACCGCAGCGGCATCGGTGAATCCGTACCCCTTCAGTGTGTCCAGAAAGGTGTCCAGCCACCGTAGGCTCCGCAGCGGCGGGCGTAGCCAGGGTGCCTGGGGGGGCTGGGTGGCGATTAGGGGGAACACCTGCGGATGTTGCAGGGCGATCCGGCGTGTTCCGTGGGCTAGGCGTGTCAAGTAGTCCTGCCAGCTGTCTTCGTGGCGCCGGGCGGCCAGCTGGTCGGCGTAGAGCCGATCCAGAAGGTGATCGACGACTCCGTTGAGCAGATCGCCGCGGCCGTGGACGTAGCGGTATAGCGCCATGGCTTCCACCCCGCACATCGCGCCCAGCCGCCGCATTGTCAGCATGGCCAACCCGTGGCGGTCGATGAATTCGACCGCGGTCTGCAACACGGCCGTGCGGCTCAACGTCGCCGGCTCGTGGCTGACCGCCTCGTCGTTGGCGGCTGCAGGGCTGCGCTGGGCCGTGTCGGGTGATGGTAAAGGTCGTACATTGCCGTTGTTGCTCACCTGCATCACCTTTTTCGGTCACGGCCGATCTCCACCACCCAACCCAGTTTACAACGTAAACGTAGGTGGTTATGCTGAGTGTGCTTCACCGTCTTCAACCCTGTAGGACGGGACCACCCGCTGGCGCGCCTCGGCGCGCGAGACCCCTTCAGGACGCCCCCGATGAACACCACCTACGCGTTTTTCCCCGGTCCCCACCTCAGCGAATGCCTGACCGCGGCCCTGCACCACCCGGCCAGCATGTTGCGCATCACCGTCGAACGCAACGCCGCCGCTGTGCTGTTGCGCGCAGGCGGAGAAATAGATGCCGCTAACGCCGACACCTGGACCTGTGTGCTCGATGAGATCGCGGCCGCCACCCCCGCACCGGGAGTCTTGATTGTCGATATCACCGCCCTGGAGTTCATGGGGTCGGTCGGCTTCGCCGCATTGGCCGACCACGCCATCGGCTGCCGACACCGCGGCATCGCCCTGCGTCTGATCAGCACCCACCCCACCACCGCGCGGGTGATCACCGCCGGCAGGTGGCACACCGACTTGCCTCTCTACCCTGATCTTGAGGCCGCACTGTATGACTGTGCTGATCACACCGACACTGCCAGCGCCCTTACCTCCACGGTATGAATCGCCCACACCCCAGAAGACGGGGGATTGCCAGCGTGGTCCTGTTCGGGTGTATCCCTTGAAAACGCTTTCGTGCTACCCGGCAGCGGTGTTTGCTTAAGGTATTCGTCCCGGATTTTGGAGATGGAGGGAACACCGAGCGTGACGGATCGTCGACGTCCGCCCCCGCCGACACCGCTGGGCTATATCGATCGTTTGCCCGCACGAGCCTTGCTCGATCGTCTTCCGGTGCCCATCTGGGCGGTCCAGGACGACACGGTCATCTACGCCAACCCAGCGTTTGCAGACATGCTCGGCCGCCCCGCCGGCAGCCTCACCGGCGCTGATGCGGCGGCGCTGTTGGCGTTTCCCGAGTCACAGTCGACCGCCATGGTGGTGCGCCAGCACGCCGGTGCGCTGTTGGGCGTGAACCACGTGGACGGTTCGGTGCTCAAAGTGATCGTCAGTGAACCACTGCTGGTTCGCACCGACGATCCGATCACCCTCGTCGGCGTCCAAGACGTGACCACACAGCTCTGGGAGGCAAACCACAGCTAGCCCCTAGGTTTCTCCTACCTGGGCTATCAGGGGCGGGTTTTGGGGGGAGCCGGACACGCTCGCCAGCCCCAGTCGCGGCGGCCTCGCCCCCCATCTTCAGTGCCTAAACCAACCTCGGCTCGGCAGCGGTCAGAGTCCTGGCCCGAATTCCTCCAACGCACCGCCCAACAACACCCCTCCTGCGCTCCCATCGCCCCCCTGGCGGGACCCCTACCACGTACTCACCTCATCAGTTCGGCAGCCGGTGGCTTTCCGCGCGGTTCCGCTTTCTTCGGGAAACCGACATTTGTGGGCCGATGACCTCATTCGGCCGGACGTGTTCGCCATTGTCGTAACACAGCCGCGGGATTTAGATTTAGTTGAAGCGTTCCCAAGCAGCTTGTCGGGTCACTCCGAGTGCCTGTCCGATACGCGCCCAGCTCACTCCCCGCCTGCGCAACGTGTCTACTAGTCCGCGCAGCCCGGTGTCAGCTGCGGCAGCGCGCCCAGCTGCCGGCGCCAACCGGGCAAGAAGTGCCGCGTCGCCCTCGGACCTGAAATCCGGAAACGGCACCGACGGGTCGGCGAGGATGCGTACACAGCTGTCGACGCAAGCGTCACAGATGTGGGCGGACGCTCCGGCAAGCAGCCGCTGCACCACCGTTGCATCTTGCAGGCAGAAACTGCACGCAAGCTTGACCGCCGACACGAATGCAATTGAACTTCAACATCGTCCGTTGTGTCAAGATGTCCTTGACACAACGGACGGCTCTAGCCACTGACCCCCGCATGGTGACAACACGTTGCTTTTGCCCTCTACAAAAGGGACGGCGGCCGTAATCTCGTTTGTAGAGAAACGAGACACCTTTTCGACACTCACTCCCTCGGCGTGTAACTCCAGGTCGTGGTGTCTCATTTCTTGTCTCATACCCCGTGTCTCAGATCTGCACTGTCGGTGGTGGGTGAGACAGTCGGAAGTATGACGGCGACCCTCGGCTATGCGCGAGTCAGCACCACCGGTCAGGACCTCGATGCGCAACTGATCACTTTGGCGGCCGCCGGCATCGAGGACGAGCGGATTTATATCGACAAACTTTCTGGGGCCGCCCATACCGTTCGCCCTGGCCTGGCCGCTCTGCTGGACTACGCGCGCCAAGGCGACACCGTGGTGGTCGCCGCGATCGACCGTCTGGGCCGCTCGGTTGCTGAGGTCACCCGGACCATCGCCGAACTCGATGACCGTCGAATCCTGTTGCGGGCCATACGCGAGGGCATCGATACGAGCACGCCGACCGGACGGGCCGTGGCCGCCATCATGGCCACCCTCGCCGAGCTCGAGCTTGAGCTTGGGAAAGAACGTCGTGCCGTTTCGCGACAATCGCGTCGGGCTCGGAACATGCCGGCTACCAAACCGCACAAGCTCAGTGCGGAGCGCCAAGAACAGCTGCGGCGGCTGGCTGCGACCGGCGAACCGGTTGTCGAGCTCGCTGCGGCCTTCGGGGTCGGGCGCGCTACCGCGTACCGCTATTTGTCCAAACCGCATTCTGCAGCTGGAGAAATTTCATGAATCACGCCGAAGCTATCAGCCGATTGAAGGCTCTGCGCGCCGAAGCGGCCACTCTGCCGCCGTCGACGAGTTCTGCTGAGTTCAACTCATGGAAGCCGCGGACACGTTCGGCGCTCACACGTGCTCTCGGCGAAAAGCATCACATCACACAGCGATTCGTCAGAACGAAGTGGACACCGTCGATGTACACCCTCGGCGATACCGAGGCCTTCACCCAAACTTTCCGCGCCACAGTCCCAGAGGTACAAGGGATTTTGGACGCAGCAGTCGCCGAAATTGAGTTACTCGCCGAAGAAGGCCCCGTCGCCGACGAAGCAGGCATCGACCACGAGCTCTGGGAACATGTCGCCCCGGAAGTCCGAAGCGAGGCCTGGGGAAAGGCAGCACGGGAAGCCGTCATTTTCACCGAGGACCGCATTAGGCGCTGGGCCGGCCGGCCCGTCACCGAGGTCGGAAAAGACTTGGCGGTCGCCATCTTCGGCAGCAACGGCGAGTATCGGATGGGTCTGGCCGACGGCGAAAAACAGGGTTGGCAGTTCTTGGCCCAAGGAATCGCTCAGGCCCTTCGCAATGCCGACACTCACCGGATCCAGGACCGGGCAGACCACAGGTGCTACGCGATGGGCGTTATTGGTGCCTGTTCGCTCCTGCTCACTCAGATGCGTTACGAGCACGGAAACAGGTTCCATGACGCATCCCCTGTCCCAGCGCCATCCGAACTCGGATGAGCCCAAGGGACATCCGTGGTTACGTACTTCGAGCGCTCGAAAGGTCTGACATGCGGTTCGGCGAGAGCTACTTCGTACGCAGTATGGCTACCGAACTTCAGTGTCCGCCGCGGCAGGTGATGGAGACCTTATGGGGGTTGGTCGGCGAGGGTCTTGTGTACCTGGACACCGCTGGACAAGGTTCAGGTACCAGTAATTGGTTGTGGCAGCTCAGCAGCGCCGGCAAGTCCGCAGTTCGCGGCGGTAGCTGGGAACCCAGGGATGTCGAAGGTTATCTGGGACGGCTACGCGCGCACCGACCTCCGGTCGATGATGTCGCGATTCGCTACGTCGAGGAAGCATTGCGGGCATTTAACGCGCGGTGCTATCTGGCGTCCTCAGTAATGCTTGGGGTCGCATCCGAGCGGGTGGTGAACGAGCTTGGACACACCCTCGCCGACCTATTGGGCGTCAAGGCCACGAAGCTTTCGAAGCTGTTGTTCAGCTCGACCAGCAGGATGGCCGCTCAGTTCGACGAAACGCGCAAGCTGCTTATCCAGATGGACCTCCCCGACGGACTTACCGACACTCTGACCCTTGATGCGGTGGCAGATCTGCTCCGAATCAGTCGCAATAATGCCGGCCACCCAACCGGCGCTGCCGTAGACGAGGACACCGCCTATACCCACCTGCAGATGGCGGCCCGCTACTTGCAAAAGATGACGACGTTGAACGCCCATTTGAAGCAAGCGCCGCGCTAGCCCCTCTACCCCTCGGCGCGTGCGTCCCAGAAACCTTCGTTATTGGGAACACGCGGCAAAGAAGCTAGGTAGGTCGCGCGGGTTGGTCGCGCGTCGCCCTGAGCTGCACTTTGACGACAGCGACCGAGTTAGCCGTTTTGTTGCCAGAGTTGTGCGGTGAGGTCCTGGAACGTGACTAGAGCAACAGGATCATCGTCGCGCAGCAGCGCCGATTTGCTCATCCAGGCGTGCACGGTTGAGCCGTCGGCGTGTACCAGCTCGACGCGTTCTCCGCCGTGGAGTCGCATGACGGACACGGGGGATGATTGGTCGGTAGGCAAGGTGGTGAATAGCTCAGAAAATTTGAGAGTGTGCAGCGATTCGAGGGAGTAGCCCAGCATGCTGGCGAATGTGGGATTGGCGAAGAGAATGGTGCCGTCTTGGGAAATGGCGAGTACGGCGACGGGGATGCGGTCGAGGACCACGAGTGCGGGTAAGTGGATCAGGGTGCTCAGCGGTGTTTGACCGTCCTGCCCTGGGCGGCGGCGTTCTTGATGCTGATCGTTGAGCATCGATTCCCTAGTCTCCACTGTTCCCGCGAATGGGCTCAATGTTACCCACGTCACACACCCGTGAAGGGGCCAATCGCTTTGAGAGGGGTCGCGGCATCGGCGCTTAGCGCGACTGGGCTTGGTCGCTTTGGCCGGGGAGGCCAGCGAGATAGCGGTCGCGCTACGGTCGGCCGCTGCGTAGTGGTGGGTGCAGCGCGGCGGACGTGTGTGGGTAGCGCAGCTCGGCCTGGAGGCGGGCTGCAGGCGCTTCGGACCAGCGTATGCACTGTGACGTAATAACGTATACACGTCATTACGTCACGATGCACATGACGGTTCGGTGGAAGGAGTTGATACGGCGCTCTGCTTAAGGCAAGAAAAAACCCGTCCCCTGCCGGGGAACGGGTGGTATTGCGCAATTATGCAACGTGCGTTGCGTTGACGCAATTCCCCTCTCCTGTCGGGTATGTCACCAAGGGGCCGGCTTGGGCACACCCCCGGCGGGGTTAGGAAGCTGGCTGGTCTGGAAATCGGCCGGCACCAGCTGGTACCACCAGTGATTCCCTACGCCGTCTGTCGGCAGCCCGCGCAGGTCGCCCGCGGTTTGATTCTTGGTCGGGTTTATGGTGCCGACCGGGACGCGGTCGCGTGCTGTCTGGATGGGGAATTTCAGGTCGCTGTCGTTGCTGATCACCAGGGCGGCGTCTATGCGCTGTTCAAGGATGTCCAGGAGGAGATGGGCTGCCACGTTGACATCAGAGCCCTTCTCCTCGCGCCGTGCAACGGAGACGAAGAATTGCGCGTCGGGGTCGTTCTGCCCGGTGCCGTCTTTGATAGTCACCGGCCAGGCCGGAGTGGTGAGGACCGGGCGCCCGCGCCGGTCTTTGGTGGCCAGAGGCGCGGACGTGACACGGTTGACGTAGTTGCCCTCTTCGATGTGATCCACAACGGCGGCGCGGGTCAAAGCGGTGAGATAGGCATCTTGCTCTTGACTGCCAACACGGTTGCCGGCTCCTGAGATGCGCGCAGTGCAGTACACGATGCGTTCCACGGTGGCGGCCGTCCATGCGGATTGATTGGTGATTAGCCGCGTCGCTAGGGCGCGTAGATCAAGCCATCGCCACCCGGCCGTGCCAGGGCCACAGAGGAACTTGCCGCCGTAATACAGATTGAACCCATCGATGTACACACCCACTCGCATGGAAACAGACGCTAACTCGTGGGCGTGCAAATCAACCGTCAGGCGAGCCTGCCCGTTAGTTCAGAGCGTATTAACGCAACAACGTAATAACGTACTTACGTCATTACGTCTTTGCATTTTGGGCTAGCCATTGATCAGCTAGGTCAGTGAGGATTTTGCTCATGCTCGTGTCCTGGTCTAACGCGGCCTGCTTTAACCCGCGCACCGTCGCGCGGGGCAGATAGACCGTGGCTCGCTGCATATCATCAGTCGGGGAGCGAAACGCTTCAGCGGCCCGCTTAGCCGGCTCTGTCTTAACCCGTGCTGCCATCTTCGAAGTCAAATCAGACATGAACCAGCGCCCCCATCAGCTCGTCGAACACGTCGTCATAGCCGTACAGGTGATCTGGTGTAGCCCCAAACGCCCGGCGGATGCCCTCGCGGCGAACAATCCGCGTCTCGATCACCGGCACGCCCTCTTCCTCCAGCAGTGTCTTCACCTCATCGGCTAGCCGGGTCCGCAGATCCACTCCGGTCAGCAGCACCGCCGTGGGGCGGTGCGCGGTGATCTCCAAGGTTGGCCACACCCGGCGGACGTCCAACGGTGAGGCCCCTGTGGGCACCACAACCAGATCAGCCAGCTCGATCGCTTCCTGAATTACCTGCGCAGTACCCGGGGGAGTGTCCACGATCGTCAGATCTTGGTGGCCTACGTCAAGAGGTCGGCGAGCCGGCACCACCGGAAACGGCAATGGATCATCCTCGGCGACCGCCGCCCATTCCAGCGCTGACCCCTGCGGGTCGGCATCAATAAGCACGACGTCGCGGCCGCGGCGCTGCGCGGCAGTCGCGAGGTACACCGCGGACGTTGTCTTCGCAACGCCGCCCTTGGTATGGACCAAAGAAATCGTAGGCATGCATCACACCATACGTCACAGCGTAATGACGTAACTACGTTGACACGTCATTACGCCATTACGTCATCGCAAGATCAAGCGGCCAATGCCATGGAAAACAGCGCAGTTCCGCCCAGAAAAAGAGAGCCGCCTTCATCCTCAGCGTGGTCATTCAGGCCGTCATCGCGATCCTCACCGGACGACCCTGACACGACGACCTGCGGGCTACCCGGCGCCCGTGTGGGGCTCTACCCCTTCCTGGTCCGCCATTGTGGTGATCGTGGTGGCCGCTACGAGGAAGGGGCAGCCCTGGCACTCATCCCGATCGCTTGTCGAGCCGAGTATTGAAACGCCAAGCCTGTCGGGGCGGGACGCCCGCGTGAGTTCCACATGCGTCACATCTGGTCCGCACTAACCGCGTGTCGTTATCAGTTACAGCTTGGTTTGACTGGCAGAGTCCTGATCATGGCTCAACCGCATAAAGGTGATCGCGCACAGATCATGACGCGTCCGCCTCGGATGGTCTACGACATCGTCAAACAGAGGGCGGCCGAGCTCGGCATCCCGATGGGCCAATACGTCGCGGACCTACTAGCCGAGCATGTCGGGCACCCCGAACTGGTTCTTGCACTCCACAAATCGAGGGAGGAATTGCCGCTGGCGATGTGACCGGTACACACCCGGGCTGATAGCGCGACCTGCCTGGGCCAATACGTGACATCTGAATAGCTGGTGTGCGGATACCCCGCTGAATGACGAAGGCCCCGTCTTAGACGGGGCCACGTCTGGAGGTTCAAACCGAGTTGGCGCTCGGTTTCGGGTCTCCGTACCCGTTTCCCTGAAAGGGACTGTCTTGGTGGACAGCTCTCACGGTAGCGCATGCCTGTCTGGCGTTCCAGAAATGGCGCGCAATCAGTGCGCAAATCGTGATCTCGTAAATGCCCGATCACCTCGGGTCAGTAGTGGGTGGCCGACGCCGCTCGGCGGCGCTGTTATTGCGCCCACACCGCATGTCCTGCGCGCGCTCGCAACCGAACGCCGTCGCGGCTGGGTGGAGCGTGCCGGCGCGTGCGCGCCGCGGGCGCCGATGTGGACCAGCCGTGCCGGCTGGCTCGAGGGCCTCCACCGGTGGGCGCACTCGCCGGCCCTCGCACAGCTGTGCGCGGCCGAACGGGTATCGATCACCGCGGCCACCCTGCTGTCGATCGCGACGGTGATGGCCGAGCACGCCGACCACGCCACCGGCCGCCACGTCGCCCTCACCCGCGCCACAATCGCGGCCCGGGCGGGGTGTGACGTACGCACCGTAACCACCGCCTGGAGAGTCCTACGCGCCTCCCACTGGGCCATCGAGGCCCACCGCGGTCACGGCTCACCGGACACCCCCAGCATCGGGCGGCGACCCTCGGTGTACCACCTGGTGCCCCGCCGCGATCCTCACCCGACGCCGAACTCTGCTGAGCCTGATTTCCACCTACCGCCATCAGGCGGTCTTAGTCTTTCCCCTCCCGTAGGGAGGAACTCACCAAGCGGGCACGCCAGCGCGCCCGCCCACCACATGTCCCAAAACGGATGCCAAACCCCGCCAGCACGGCCCCCCAGGCGGACCACCCCCCGGCCGCTGGTCACACAACGCCTCGCCGCGGCCCTCGTCGCCCGCACCCACGGCCTCAACCGCGCCCACATCGGCACCATCTGCGATGCCCTCACCGCCGCCGGCATCGACCCCACGGTGTGGACCGCACGGGCCATCACCGACGCGCTCAACGCCGACATGCGTGCCCGCGGATGGACCTGGCCCGACCACATCACCAACCCCGGCGCATTCCTATCCAGCCGACTACGACGGCTGTCCTGGGCACCTCCCGAGACTCCAACAAAGGCCGGCGGCTACGCCGCCGACAGCCTCGACCACACGCCGCGACCCGTACCTCTCACCGCGGCATCGCGAGCCCGCATCGCCGCCGCCCAACAACAGATCCGCCACATACTCGCCAACCGATCACAACGCACCCACCCCGGTCCACCCACCACCATCGATGCGAGCAGGCCGCCCCTGATACCGCTAACCCCGGCTCACAACCTGAGCTACACCGCTGACGTCGCCCGGCCGACCACGCAATGTCAGCAACCCTGACTCGGGGGTTCCCGGTTCCCTTTCGGTAGCGGCCGGGCGGGAAACAGCGCGCGGGTTTGCGAGCATGTGGACATCCGTGTGGTGTGCCGCGCCTGAGCGGTTGTGGGTGACCCGGACTTTGCCGCGTCCGCGCGCGTACTTTTCCGCTAATCCGGGCCGTCACTATCCTTGTCTGGTCAGCTGTTTTCACGCTCGTTCCCGCCCGTTACGCTTTTTTCGTTCGTCGTCGCCGAGAGTGCCGACACTGCAGAGCAATTCGCTGAAACTTTCTGTTTTCCGATGTGGCACATTGGCACAAGGGGATGCAAGCATGGGTGTGGCGAACTGTTGGTCCGCTACACCGGCCCTCCCGCCCTGGTCGGTGATGGTGCGGTGAGAGGTGCTGCGGTGCTGACGATTTCGCCGCCGATGAAGCGGTATTCGGTGCGTTACTACAACGACACCGCACGCGCCGCGCTCTCAGCGGCGGACCGCCAACCCGCTGGTGGGGGGTTGGCTGAGTACTACTCCGAAGGCGAGACCCGCGCCCCGGTCTGGTTGTGTGTCGGGGACACCGATAAGGCCGCTGCGTTGATGGGTTTGAGTGCCACCGATCGTGCTGGTGGACCCGCGGACATGGATGTCGTGGCGCGGTGGCTTGATGAGGGAATCGCCCCCAACGGGGCAGGGGGGCGGGGGTTTAGCGCGCGTTCCACCCATGGTTTCGATTTGACGTTTTGCGCCCCGAAAAGTGTGTCGATGTGGCGGGCGTTGACCACTGATGACGTCACCAAGAAGGCTCTTGTGGACGCGCACAATGTGGCCGTGCGCGAAGCCATGCAGTACCTGCACAGCCATGCCGGCTACACCCGGGTCCACAATCCGGCGACGGGTCTTAAAGACCTTGTGCGGTTGCCGGGTCTGATCGCTGCGGCCTACCAACATGAGACATCGCGGGCGGGGGATCCGCACCTGCATACCCATGTCCTGTTGCCTAATCGGCAGGCTCGCAGCGACGGCACGTTGGTCTCGGTTGACTCCAAGTCGTTGCATCATGAAGCCAAGGCCGCGGGGATCGTTTACCAGGTCACGCTGCGTCATGAAACCCACCAGTCCCTGGGGTTGGAGTGGGGTCCGATCGACCCGCATACCGGGATGGCTGAGATCGCCGGGGTGGATCGTAACCAGCTGGCCGC
>NZ_JBLVUX010000002.1:0-3559 GCF_048287075.1 Mycobacterium sp. 23 | reverse complement strand
CTTACGGTTCACTACTCACGACGATGTTTTTTTTGGTACCTTTTTTTTCACCGGAAAGGACCCGTAAAGTGATAATGATTATCATCTACATATCACAACGTGCGTGGAGGCCATCAAACCACGTCAAATAATCAATTATGACGCAGGTATCGTATTAATTGATCTGCATCAACTTAACGTAAAAACAACTTCAGACAATACAAATCAGCGACACTGAATACGGGGCAACCTCATGTCAACGAAGAACAGAACCCGCAGAACAACAACCCGCAACATCCGCTTTCCTAACCAAATGATTGAACAAATTAACATCGCTCTTGAGCAAAAAGGGTCCGGGAATTTCTCAGCCTGGGTCATTGAAGCCTGCCGTCGGAGACTAACGTCAGAAAAGAGAGCATATACATCAATTAAAAGTGATGAAGAATGAACATCCCGCGTTCTTCCCTCCGAACAGGACGATATTGTAAATTCACTTAATTACGAGGGCATTGCAGTAATTGAGTTGCAGTTTTACCACTTTCCTGACAGTGACAGACTGCGTGTTGGCTCTGTCACAGACTAAATAGTTTGAATGATTAGCAGTTATGGTGATCAGTCAACCACCAGGGAATAATCCTTCATATTATTATCGTGCTTCACCAACGCTGCCTCAATTGCTCTGAATGCTTCCAGAGACACCTTATGTTCTATACATGCAATTACAACATCAGGGTAACTCATAGAAATGGTGCTATTAAGCATATTTTTTACACGAATCAGATCCACGGAGGGATCATCAGCAGATTGTTCTTTATTCATTTTGTCGCTCCATGCGCTTGCTCTTCATCTAGCGGTTAAAATATTACTTCAAATCTTTCTGTATGAAGATTTGAGCACGTTGGCCTTACATACATCTGTCGGTTGTATTTCCCTCCAGAATGCCAGCAGGACCGCACTTTGTTACGCAACCAATACTATTAAGTGAAAACATTCCTAATATTTGACATAAATCATCAACAAAACACAAGGAGGTCAGACCAGATTGAAACGATAAAAACGATAATGCAAACTACGCGCCCTCGTATCACATGGAAGGTTTTACCAATGGCTCAGGTTGCCATTTTTAAAGAAATATTCGATCAAGTGCGAAAAGATTTAGACTGTGAATTGTTTTATTCTGAACTAAAACGTCACAACGTCTCACATTATATTTACTATCTAGCCACAGATAATATTCACATCGTGTTAGAAAACGATAACACCGTGTTAATAAAAGGACTTAAAAAGGTTGTAAATGTTAAATTCTCAAGAAACACGCATCTTATAGAAACGTCCTATGATAGGTTGAAATCAAGAGAAATCACATTTCAGCAATACAGGGAAAATCTTGCTAAAGCAGGAGTTTTCCGATGGGTTACAAATATCCATGAACATAAAAGATATTACTATACCTTTGATAATTCATTACTATTTACTGAGAGCATTCAGAACACTACACAAATCTTTCCACGCTAAATCATAACGTCCGGTTTCTTCCGTGTCAGCACCGGGGCGTTGGCATAATGCAATACGTGTACGCGCTAAACCCTGTGTGCATCGTTTTAATTATTCCCGGACACTCCCGCAGAGAAGTTCCCCGTCAGGGCTGTGGACATAGTTAATCCGGGAATACAATGACGATTCATCGCACCTGACATACATTAATAAATATTAACAATATGAAATTTCAACTCATTGTTTAGGGTTTGTTTAATTTTCTACACATACGATTCTGCGAACTTCAAAAAGCATCGGGAATAACACCATGAAAAAAATGCTACTCGCTACTGCGCTGGCCCTGCTTATTACAGGATGTGCTCAACAGACGTTTACTGTTCAAAACAAACCGGCAGCAGTAGCACCAAAGGAAACCATCACCCATCATTTCTTCGTTTCTGGAATTGGGCAGAAGAAAACTGTCGATGCAGCCAAAATTTGTGGCGGCGCAGAAAATGTTGTTAAAACAGAAACCCAGCAAACATTCGTAAATGGATTGCTCGGTTTTATTACTTTAGGCATTTATACTCCGCTGGAAGCGCGTGTGTATTGCTCACAATAATTGCATGAGTTGCCCATCGATATGGGCAACTCTATCTGCACTGCTCATTAATATACTTCTGGGTTCCTTCCAGTTGTTTTTGCATAGTGATCAGCCTCTCTCTGAGGGTGAAATAATCCCGTTCAGCGGTGTCTGCCAGTCGGGGGAGGCTGCATTATCCACGCCGGAGGCGGTGGTGGCTTCACGCACTGACTGACAGACTGCTTTGATGTGCAACCGACGACGACCAGCGGCAACATCATCACGCAGAGCATCATTTTCAGCTTTAGCATCAGCTAACTCCTTCGTGTATTTTGCATCGAGCGCAGCAACATCACGCTGACGCATCTGCATGTCAGTAATTGCCGCGTTCGCCAGCTTCAGTTCTCTGGCATTTTTGTCGCGCTGGGCTTTGTAGGTAATGGCGTTATCACGGTAATGATTAACAGCCCATGACAGGCAGACGATGATGCAGATAACCAGAGCGGAGATAATCGCGGTGACTCTGCTCATACATCAATCTCTCTGACCGTTCCGCCCGCTTCTTTGAATTTTGCAATCAGGCTGTCAGCCTTATGCTCGAACTGACCATAACCAGCGCCCGGCAGTGAAGCCCAGATATTGCTGCAACGGTCGATTGCCTGACGGATATCACCACGATCAATCATAGGTAAAGCGCCACGCTCCTTAATCTGCTGCAATGCCACAGCGTCCTGACTTTTCGGAGAGAAGTCTTTCAGGCCAAGCTGCTTGCGGTAGGCATCCCACCAACGGGAAAGAAGCTGGTAGCGTCCGGCGCCTGTTGATTTGAGTTTTGGGTTTAGCGTGACAAGTTTGCGAGGGTGATCGGAGTAATCAGTAAATAGCTCTCCGCCTACAATGACGTCATAACCATGATTTCTGGTTTTCTGACGTCCGTTATCAGTTCCCTCCGACCACGCCAGCATATCGAGGAACGCCTTACGTTGATTATTGATTTCTACCATCTTCTACTCCGGCTTTTTTAGCAGCGAAGCGTTTGATAAGCGAACCAATCGAGTCAGTACCGATGTAGCCGATAAACACGCTCGTTATATAAGCGAGATTGCTACTTAGTCCGGCGAAGTCGAGAAGGTCACGAATGAACTAGGCGATAATGGCGCACATCGTTGCGTCGATTACTGTTTTTGTAAACGCACCGCCATTATATCTGCCGCGAAGGTACGCCATTGCAAACGCAAGGATTGCCCCGATGCCTTGTTCCTTTGCCGCGAGAATGGCGGCCAACAGGTCATGTTTTTCTGGCATCTTCATGTCTTACCCCCAATAAGGGGATTTGCTCTATTTAATTAGGAATAAGGTCGATTACTGATAGAACAAATCCAGGCTACTGTGTTTAGTAATCAGATTTGTTCGTGACCGATATGCACGGGCAAAACGGCAGGAGGTTGTTAGCGCAAAAAAAAAATTCCAAAAAAAAAATTCCAAAAAAAAAAAGCGACTAACAAACACAATCTGATGGCA
>NZ_JBLVUX010000001.1:0-15809 GCF_048287075.1 Mycobacterium sp. 23 | reverse complement strand
GCCGGCCGCCGCTGGCTGGACACCGGCGGATCTAACCGCGCTCGTCAACGAATGGTTGGGCACCGGGCACCGTATCCCGGACAATCCGGCGCGTCCGATCGCCCTGTTGGGGTCGTTGCTGGCGTGGTACACCGCCCACAACACCCTGAGCGCTCGGCCGGCCGCCCTCGATGAAGCGCGCGAAGCCCAACAACGCGTTACCGCGCAAGCCCGGGCGCGCACCGCGGCGCGTGAACGCGTCGACTACGCCGCGGCCCGCGCCCGCGGAAAAGCCGCCGCCACCGGACCCGGGCGCGCCGCGGCGTTCGCCGCGCTCGCAGCCGCCCAACGCGCCGCGGCGGCGCGACGCACTGCAACTGTCGCATCGTCCGCCGCCGCGTCGTGGCCACCGCTGCCCAGCACTGATGCGGGGAAGCTATCGGCCCCTCTGTCCCGTCGATGCGACGGGTCAGGCGGCAACGGCCACCACGTCGCGTTTGGATCTGTTGCAAGCCCTTCAGCAAAACTTTGACGCTTCCCTTATTTCCGTTGCTCGACTTCTCCCAAAAGACTTTCTCCGCCACCACCGACGTGGCCTCCGCATCCTTCTAACGGTTCGCCGTTTGTCTTTTCCCGAACCCCGCGTCTGCAACCCCCTTCAACAATTGGCACATTTGCACAATTTTGTGCAAGACTGGTGGGGGCGCGCTCAGCGCGCCCCCAGTGCGGTGGTCGAGGGGGTGAGGTGGGTGTTGACGCTTTCGCGGATGAAGCAGTGGTCGATCGCCTATTACATCGAGACTGCGGCGGCGGCTGAGGTGGCTACGGATGCGGTGCGGGCAAATGGTGGGTTGGGGGAGTATTACTCCGAGCACAACACGCGGGCGCCGGTGTGGGTGGTGGCTGGGGATGTCCGGGCTGCGGCGGATTTGGTGGGGTTGAGCGAGGCGGATCGGGTGGGTGGTCCGGCGGATTCGGCGGTGGTGGCGCGTTGGTTCGATGCGGGGGTCGCGCCGAACGGGGCGCGGGGGCGCAAGTTTTCGGCGTCGGATAATCATGGGTTTGATTTGACGTTTTGCGCGCCGAAGTCGGTGTCGTTGCTGCGCGCGTTCGGCACCGATGTGACACGCAAGGCGGTGGTGGATGCGCATGCGGTCGCGGTGAGTGAAGCGCTGGAGTATCTGCATGCGCACGCGGGATACACGCGGGTGCATAACAAGGTGACCGGCAAGAAGGATTTGCTGCGGTTGCCGGGGTTGGTGGCGGTGGCCTATCAGCACGAAACGTCGCGGGCGGGGGATCCGCATCTGCACACCCATGTGACGATGCCGAACAAGCAGGCGCGCGGTGACGGCAAGCTGGTGTCGATCGATTCCGATTCGTTGTTTCATGAAGCGCGGGCGGCCGGGATCATCTATCAGGCGACGTTGCGTCGTCATCTGCATCAGGCGCTCGGTATCGAGTGGGGGTCGGTGGATGTGGTCAGCGGGATGGCGGAGCTGGCTGGGGCGTCGGCGGCCACGATCGCGGCGTGGTCCCAGCGGGCCACCCAGTTGCGGGAATGGGCTGCCAACAAGTTGGTGATCGTGGACGGGGCACCGACGCAGGGGCAGTTGGCGACGGCACAAAAGGCAACCCGCCCGAAAAAGCCCGAACATCTGTCGTGGGCTGAGCTGCGCGAGCATTGGGCCGCCGATCCGCGTGATTTCACGATCAATATGGGTGAGCAACGCGCGGCCGCGGCCGCCCGCCGCGAGACCGCCGCGCAAGATGCAGCGGTGTTTAATCGGCGCCGTCTGGCCGCGATCGCCGCCGACATCGACAAGGCGGCGTTCACGCGCGCTGACCTGATCGAGATCATCGGTGCGCAGCTGCCAATCGAGGTGGACGGTGATCGGCGTTCGGTGCGTGAGCAGCTTGAGGACGCCGCCGATTCGGTCGGGATGCGGATCAGTGCGCCACGGCAGGCCCATCACCGCGAAGGCCACGAGCGCTACACGATCGACTGGGTGCTGGGTGAGGAACTGCTGCTGTTACGCACCGTGGATGCGCGTGATCAGCGTGCGGTGATTCCTCTGGGTGTGGGTGATGTCGGGGGGTTATCGCCGGATCAGAGCCAGGCGGTGCGCAGTATCGCCGCGGCGCCGTGGCTGGTCGCTCCGCTGCTGGCCCCCGCCGGGGCCGGCAAAACTCATTCGCTGCACGCATTGCGCCGCGCGGCTCGGCGCGATCGGCGGCAGGTGGTGGTCCTGGCACCGAACGGTCGTGCGGTCGACGGGGCGTTGCAGCAGGGCGCCGGCGATGTCGGCTACACCGTCGACAAAGCGCTGCTGGAACTGCGCGCAGGCCGCCTGCACTGGGATGGACGCAGCACTGTGGTGGTCATCGATGAAGCCGCGATGGTCGGCAACGGCCAACTGCGCGAGGTGCTGGCGGCCACCACCGCGGCCGGGGTCAAAACCGTGCTGGTGGGCGATCCCTTCCAACTAGGTCCGGTCCGCAAACGCGGCGGCATGTTCGAACAACTCTGCACCGACCTGCCCTGGACGCAACGGCTTTCCGAAGTCTGGCGGATGCACGACCCGCAGGAACGCGAAGCCTCGCTGGCGTTGCGCAACGGTGGGCCAGCTCCGCTGCGCCGGGCCGTGGAATGGTATCGCCGCCACGATCGGCTGCACTGCGGCGATGAAGTCACCATGGCCCAGGACGCCTATCGCGCCTACCTGGCCGATCGCGACGCCGGTAACGACGCGTTGCTCATCGCTGATACCTGGGAGCTGTGCGATCAACTGAACACCCGTATCCACGCAGTCACCGTGGATGCGCAGGCACCGACAGTCACCGGCGCGCGCGGTCATCTGCTGGCCGAAGGTGACCTCATTGTCAGCCGACGCAATGACACCACCAACGACATCAAGGTCTTTGACTACCGCGACGGGGCCACCACACCCTCAAAAACCGCCGGCCCGGTGCGCAACGGGCAACGCTGGGAAGTGCTGGCCGTCGATCCCGACAATGCCCGGATCGCCGCGCGGCGCCTCGAGGACAACGCCCGCGTCGTCTTCCACGGCGACTACCTACGCCAGCACGTCCATCACGGCTACGCGCTGACCCTGCAAGCCTGCCAAGGGCAGACCGCGGACACCTGCACCCAACTGATCAAGACCACCGCTGATCGCGGCACCCTCTACATGGGCGCCACCCGCGGCCGCGACACCAACCGCATCATGATCTACGACAAAATCGGCGCCGAAGGCGACCACGAACACGGCGGCGAAACCACCCCCGGTGTGCACGTCGCGCGACGCGGCACCAGCGCCGAGGCCGCACGCCTGATGCGCACCATCACCAGCCGCAACGAGCGCGCCCGCACCGCCCATGACGTCGCCGCCGAGGTCGACACCCACCACCTGCCCGAGCGGGTCGCCTCCCTGATCGCCGAACGCGCCCAGGCCGTGCCTCGCCGCCGCGCCGCCTACCAACGGTGGACCAACACCGCCCTGGACCGCGACCTGCAACGCCAGCAGCGCATCCAACGCGTCTGGGACCTCCACCGGCGACGCCGCCACTCCCGCAGCATCAACGAGGGCCATGGCCTAGACCTATAAGTTAGCCCGAACCTGCTGGGCTAGAAGGGTTTCGACGTTGTTTGTACTTCAAGAAGCCATCAACGGCTTGCGGCGATACACCCAGCTGCGCAGCAATCCAGGTCGGACCGCGGCCCAGCGCAATCAACGCCGCCGCGGCATCGCGGCGCCGCTGGCGAACCGCGGCGATCTCCGCGGTCAGCCGCTGCAACTCCGCGTGAGCGGCCAGCAGCTGCTTGAGAGCGCGACTTTCCTGCACCCCGCAGATTATTGCAGACTATCTTGAAAGACTTCCACCACCAGGCCGGGCCGGAATAGCTAGTCGTTGGATGCGGCGGCTATCGCCGCCACGACCGCGGCGTTGATCACGGCTTCCAATTGCCCAGCAGTGCACCCGGTCATGCACAGCGGCGACACGGTCAACCGCACCAACCGTCGGTCATCCGGATCAATCACCGCGACGACCTCGCCACCGACACTGGCGATTGCACCCTTATTGCCGGAGCCGCCCGGGTTCTGCGCGACCGCCAAAAGATCATGCACCCGATGCAACCGCTCCACGACGCGACCGGCCAAAGCCGTTGCCCGCGCAGTCATGTTTGACGGGCGCCGAGCAGCGCGGCGAACGCCTCGACTTGGGACGGCGACGCAACCCACTGCCCCGCCATCCCATTTCCTTCGGCGTGCTGTGCAAGCTGAAACCTCATGTACGCCAACGTGTTCAACTGAACAATCCGCCCCGCCAACTCCGCGGCCGACATCGCCATCACCGCAGGCGTCAACCGCACACCCGCCCACGCACCCTGCCTCGTCAACGCGACACGGATAGCTCCACTCCCCGAGACCGCCTCGACGCCATGCCCTGCCGTACAGCACCACCTCGCGCCAGATGCCATCGCGCTCATAAGACCTCTCCCCTGCCCCGAAAACTTCAAGACAGTACTGATACTAGTCAGAGGCACCCGCCCTTTTCAAGGCACTATTGAAAACATGCCGCGCACCGTCGACCAATATCAGTAAGTTCCTAGCTTTTAGGCGTTAGCCGGGTAGATCAAGTGTGAGCTCCGCTGGCGCACCGCGGCCACCGCACGGCCGTGCCGCGGCAACAGGTCGGCCAGCACCGATTCCCGATCGGCCGAGGGGATAGCCGCCACATCGAGCAGGTTCAACCACTGCTCAAGCACCAAGGTTGAATCCGTGTGTGGCTGGTCCAGCATCCACCGAAACATCATGCCGTTCAAAGCGATGTAAGCCAATTCAACTTTGCGCACCGCCGCAGCCGCGTAGGCATCGGTGGCCGTCACATACATAGCCCACTGCGGCATCGAAACCAGCTTCGAGGAAAGGAAATTCGGAGCATCCGTCGCTTCTGTGACCCACGCTGCGCGTTCCTGGCGCAGCAAGGCGACCATCGCGTGGCCACCCCTAAATAGGAACGGTCCCGCTCGCGGCAGCGGCTCCACCGCCCACCCCTCGGCGACAGCCATACCGCAACCGCTCAGCCACTCACGTCCGGCCACCCGCAGCTCCCGACCAAACCAGTCCAGGTTTCCCGCCAGACCGGCAATCGCCTGCACATCAACATCATTGACGGCAGTATCGCGTTTGATCAAAAAAAGCTGTTGCTGAGTCAAGTTTGTCATGACCCACCCCGCACAGGACTCCACACAAACAGCCAGCGAATCCTGGCGAGCCGCCAACGCCCCGACCTGATCTGCGCAACGATCTACCACTTCAACGCAACTCGGCTTCCGCTTCGACTTCGAGCGAACGCAGCATCGGATCGAGCACGGTCGCGAAATCGCCTGAACAGGCTACTGCGGCGGCATAAACCATGTCCGCTAGCGGCGGTGGCCAATGCGCCCAACCCCCGACTACCTCCATTGTTCGCGCGACGAGCCACTGGGCCCGGTACACAGCTCCGCTGTCAGTGATCGCGACGATGTCGTCACCGTCGCCGGCGCGCTGGGGATTTGCGCTAGTCATTGCGTAGTAGACGCTTGTGTCCTCTTCAAACTTCTTCCACGCGCTCTCAGGGATTATGTCGCCGCTACCTAGGGCATCCCACATTTGCCGCAACTCCGGCGGACAGTCAACGCCTCCTCCCCCGTACTGCACGCCATCCATCATTTGCATCGCCACGGGGACGATCACTTGGTTCAGCACCGCTCTGTCGTTCCAGGCGGCAAGACGACTGACCCGTGGGTAGAGCCCGGGGCATTGCACGGCGAGCCGGTGTGCGTGCATGTCGTCGAGAGCCGACGGCGCCGGCAGCAATTCGCTGTAGTCCCGCGGGCACAACGTGTGTTCTACGTCGAATTCGCGCAAGGCGTCAACAACATCGGCGGTGGTCGCTGCCGCGACCAAACGCCCACCCCCCGGACGGCGAAGCCGCGCGTACTCCACCAGCACGCGGGCCGGATCAAGCCAACCGAACCACCGCTGACGAAACGCGTTGTCAACCAACGGGTCGACCGTCAACAGCCGTGCTGACCGTGGAACGAACACGCCGTGCGGGATGTAGCCGGATCCTTCGTTGGACACGAACACGGTCTCGGTGGCTGAACCGGACTCGGAGCGAAACACTCCTACTGCCCAATCGATCACCGGGTAGCGCGCCGCATCGCCAGCGCGGCGTAGTTGGTTGGCTAAAGCCTTCGCAGCCAATAACTCTGGGGATTCTTTGGGCGCTCGCGTATGCATAGCGCTGCCAGCGCTAACAACCGGCGCGGGAACCAGGGCCGCGCCGGCGCCACCAACCCCGCCGGACGCGGGCGTGGGCGCCGCCGGGGCGCCAGACCCGCTGACGGTTCCCGCAGGGGCGGTTACCGACGCTGAACCTGCCTGCAGCCCAGGCGAGACCGGCGCCGCCGGCGGAGCGCCCATGCCGGGGGACGGCAACATCATGGGCGGTGCAGCACCCACCCCACCGGATGCGCCCGCGGAGGATATCGGTACGTGGGCACCCGACATCCCGATACCACTCGCCGAGCCCGGCGCCGCCTGCCCCGCGGACAAACCTGCAGCAGGCACACCACTCGCCGAGCTCACGGACGGTCCCCCGCCCGCCGACGTAGCAGCCGGCGGCACTCCGCCGAAACTCGCACCGCCCGCCGAGCCCGCGGCCAAACCTTGTGTGAACGCGGCTGAGGGCTGGCTGAGCCCCGGGACTGCCGACGATGGCGCGCCGCCACCTGCGGACAGGCTCGACGGAACGCCGCCGGCTGCCGAGCTTGGAGCTCGGCCAAGTCCCGAGGACAACCCCGACATCGGAGTTCCAGCCCCCACACCACCACCCCCGAGTCCGCCGCCAAGCCCACCGGACGACATTCCGCCCATACCCCCAGCGCCGGAAATTCCGCCGTCCGTCAACGGCGAGGGTGGCATTACACGTGGCTGAGGGGGTGATGCTGTTCCGCCGCCCGACAAATTTCCGCGCAACTGAGGATTGGACGCTGAAGGATCGTCCGTAGCACCACTGCCACCGCTACCGGACTCGCCGTGTTGTTCGCCCTTCTTTTTCGGCCCGCGCATTTGCGGGTCGCCATCAAGCGCCTGAGTAGGGTCCGGAGGCGTGTCGAGAGGCGCCCCGCCACGACCTAGAATTCCCGTGGCAATGGGTTCAACGCGACCTTGCATGCGTGCATGGAGACCCGTTATGCCACCTACGAATTCGGAGTGGACCGCTACCGCTTGGGCATGTCGGGCCGCGATGATCGCCGCTCGCTGGGTGGGTGGTGCCGCGGCAATCTCATCGTGTGCGTCGGCATCGATCCGGTCAAGCGCCCGGTTCAAGGCATATTGAAGTTCGGTAGCTTCGCGTAAGCCTGAGTCCAGGTGTTGCAGAATCGACGCGATTTGGCCGTGGTCGACGCCCATCCGCTGGTGGGCGGTGATCATAGCTTCGCTTGCAGAACCTTCTGTTGCCGATGAAAGCTTCACTGCTGCAACACGATACGAATTTCCTACGTCTTCGTGAACACCTCGTGCCGTCCGGAATTCGGCGCGTGCAGGTTCTAAACCGCTGTACCGCGACCACATCCACGGCGGCACAATCGAATCTGAATACGGACGACCCCCTGCACGTGGGAACATTTAGTTACCCACAAACCGAGCGGACTTTTGCAGCCGCATCAATTCCTCGTTGCGCTGCAGCGTTCGCGACGTCGGCGGCGGCATGTTGACCGTCTGCGGCGACCATATCGATCGTCGCAGAGATGTATTCGGCTATGGCGCCGGCGACACTTGGGGGCGCCGCTGGGGCAATGTGTTGTCGTAAGTATTCGACCTGGATCAAGATGCCGGACTCGGCTTCGGAGAGACTCCGTACCGTCACTGGGTCATCCCAAGCTGGCGGCGAATTTACGAATGCGCTGCGGGCGGCGACCATTGCTTTGGACGCCGCCCGCCATGCGTCGCACGCTTCGCGTTTTGCGGCGGCGACCTCATTAGGAGCGGCAGTTCTTGGTGGCGTCGATTCGATGGGTGCCGAAGGTGGTTGCGATACCGAACGGTGTGTCAACGCCGCCGCGCTCACCCCCGCGGCTGCAATGGCTACAACGAGTGCCGTGATTGTCAGGAGTCGCCCACTACGGCCCGCGGTTGGCGGCTGGTATCCCGTTTCCGCCATGCCTGATGGACCGTGCTGCTGCGCCGCTGGCGGCGCGAATGGTTCCGGAAGCGTCATGCTGTCTCGCCGACTTGCCCTAGTTCACCGGCATTAGCGGTGTCCATTTCTGACAGGGTGGCGAACCCCGCGGCGCTTGCGGTGCCGAGCCTTTCACCACGTGAACTGACCGTTTGTGTAACTGCCTGATGGACACCATATCCCCAGGTATGAAGCGCAGCTAATGCTGCATCGAAAGCACTAACGCCGCCGCCGCTCAGTGGGAGGGCAGGGGCGTCGTCAACATTCGTCCTCAACCCCTCCGCGGCCGCTCGGGCGGCAATAGCCGGTGCTTCCGAATCAACAACCACACGTTCAGCCATAGCGCACAGCGTAGAAGCGGGGGCTGACATCGCGCCACCATCGACAAAGAGCGCGCGGATGACCATGCGGCTCAGGATAAGCGGGCCGGGCGGCGGCGTAGTGACATTGCGCCACCGTTCGCATCAAGAACGTAACTTCAACCGAGCGCGTCGGTTCCGAACGAGTGGTCTCGTTGTCTTCGATGCTCGACACATTCGTCGCCTCAGTCTTGGTCGCTGGTGTCGTCCTCAAGGCCCAGGTCGAGCTGCCGAAGCCGTTCATCTTCTCGGGCGATCTTCGCCGGCCGGAGCCCCACGTGAATCCAGCCAGCTATGCCGACGATCACTATGAATGCTATGCCCAGGGCGCCACCAATTTGGCCGTTCTCCGTCGTAAGGGCACTATCGCCACTTACCGCCACGAGTACTACTGACGCCACTATCAGGAATCCGAAAAGCGCCGCCCATGCGCCGACGACCCATACCACTGTCAACTGCGCCTGCGTCAACATGCGCCGCCTCCGCGCCAGATTCATCGCCGCCCGCTGCCGCTCATCAGCCTTGCGGTCACGGCGGGCCTGAACTGCGCCCGCACACAGCAGCACACCGATGATCAGGATCGGGGACCACCCGACAATGAATCCCAACCACTTCGGGCGCGGCGGCGGCAGCAGGATGACCGCCATCCAGATCAGGCCGACCGGAAGAGTGGACTCGTAGAAGGTCTTCGACAGGTTGCGGTCGCGTGAAGGGCGCCACAAGCGATACAGCCAGATCGGACCACATATCGCAAGCACCACCGCCAGCGGTGATATTCCGGTGTGCAGTGTCGCGTCCCCTGCCATGTTCCTCACGTTAAGGGCTACCTGTGACACGACATATCGACTGTCCACCTGCGCGGAAGAAGACTGCACCCCCGCAGCAGCGCGTCGACCACCGCGTTTACGGACCGGACTGAGTTGTTGTTGCATTAACTACCTATTGAGCGACAGGGTGAATACAGGATCTGCGACCTGGGAAAAAATGTCAGCCGGGTGTCCCAAAATCATGTCCCAGACCGCGAGGAACGGGGACACCCTTAAAGACACAGATGGCTCCCGCCCGGGCCGCAAGCGTCCCGGGCGGGCCTGAATGATCGTGCCCCGTCGATGAGGAAGGACTTGCCGGTGACGCTGCTGGGATACGCGCGAGTCTCGACGCTGCACCAGTCCCCCGACATGCAGGTGCAGGCGCTCACGGACGCTGGGGCCGAACGGATTTGGGCCGACCGCATGTCCGGTGTCCGCGACGACCGCCCCGAGTTGGCCGCGCTGCTCAGATACGCCCGCCGCGGTGACGTACTCATGGTGTGGAGACTCGACCGCCTCGGCCGCTCACTCCCCCACCTGCTCACCATCGCCAACGACTTGCAGGACCGCGGCGTCGAGCTCCGCTCACTCACCGAAGTCATCGACACCACCACTCCAGGTGGGCGGCTGATCTTCCACGTCTTCGGTGCCGTCGCCGAATTCGAGCGAGCCATCGCCGCCGAACGCACCGCCGCCGGAGTGGCAGCAGCCCGCGCCGCGGGCCGCCATCCTGGGCGGCCGGGACTCACGGCCGACATCATCACCGCCGTCCAGGCCCTAGACCAGGCTGGTACTCCTCGCGCTCAGATCGCGCGCACCCTCGACATATCCCGATCCAGCGTCTACCGCTGCCTCGACCAACCCACCAGATACGGTCCAGGTCATGGCTGAGAATCAGACTTTTATCCCCGCTCCTCCTGGATTGACCACCACCATGAAGGACGGCACGCAGTTGCCGATTGTGGCCTTCCGCGTCGAGGGATACGAACTCTTTCCGTACTACGTCGAAAGCGACGGAAGTAGCGGCCAGGTCGTTCCCGGCGCGACGGTGACCGCCGCATGGAATCCATAACCATCAGTCACCAGAGCTGCAACTTGCAGCATTGAAGAGGCTGGTGCAGAACGGATTTGGACGGATCAAATGTCGGGGCTGCGTGACGATCGCCCCGAGCTGGCCAGCCTCCTGGACTACGCCCGCCGCGGCGACGTTCTCACATGGTGTGCAGGCTGGACCGCCTCGGCCGCCCCCTGGCCCACCTGCTCACCATCGCCCAAGACCTGCAACGCAGCCGCGGCTTCGAGCTGCGTTCGCTCACCGAACCAGTGGACACCACCACCCCAGGCGGCCGACTTATCTTCCACGTCTTCGGCGCCGTCGCAGAGTTCGAACGCGCCATCGCTGCCGAACGCACCGCCGCCGGGGTAGCCATCGCCCGCGCCGCCGGCCGCCCCGGCCTCAGCAGTGACACCATCGCCGCTGCTGCTGCCCAACGAAGCAGGCACTCCCCGCGCCCAGATCGCCCGCACCCTGGGCATTTCCCGATCCAGCGGGTACCGGTCCCTAGGGTTGAACAATGCTTGCACTTTGCCTATAGTTGCTGGTGAAGCTGATGCATTGCGGTGTCATCAGAAGTGGACCCCAGGAGATCCTGCCGGAAGACAGGGCCTGGGGTTCTGCGTATTCAGGACTCGACTTCAAGCAGGGTCACCTTTGTTTCAATCAGGGCGTAATGCTCGGGGTCGCCGCTCCGCAGCTGCGTGACGGCCCCGCAGCACGCGTCGGGTATCCACAGCATTGGCTCAATGGGACCTCCGATGTGATCAAGATGCAGCTGCCCGCCAAGCACCCGCTTTCGACGCAGATAGTCCAGTGTCCGGTGATCCTGCTGGTCATCCTTGAGGCCGCGTGATTCCACGACGGCCCGGCCGACACCCAATGCCACCAACTCCGGCAGCAGCCGCTCCATGCAGAGCCGGCGCTGACGTTCGGGATGATCACCGCTATCGGGTCGTGACCGCACGACCACCAGATGCTCCACGTCCAGGCGGGCCACTGTCATCGCGATGGTGTGCTGGCGGCTGCGGTCCTCATCCCGCCAATGCAGCTTGCGATGCCTCTTGCCTACGAGCAGCGACCGCATCGCCTCACGCGCGGCCGCAGCTTTAGCGGCTTCGCTGATAACAGCACTAAGGATGTATGTACCGGGGTCAACGCGCTGATTGGACCCCGATTCATCAATCCAGGCATCAAACACACTCATGGGCGCAGACGGTAGCGGGCGGGGGTGCAAGCAAACCGTAGACACCTAGATATCCAGCAATCCATATTCCTGTATGTATGGATGGCTGGGTGTATGGTTACTGCATGATTTGGTCACTCGTGCACACCAAGGGTGGGGTCGCCAAGACCACGACCGCGATGTTTTTGGCCGCCGCAGCGACCAGGCGCGGTACCCCCACGCGCGTTCTCGACGCCGACCCGCAGGGTTCGGCGACCTCCTGGGCGGAACGAGCGGCATCAGTGGATATGCCGCTTCCTTTCACGGTCACACCTGTGACAGCTGATGACCTCAGAGGACTAACTAGTACGCCCGATGAGCTCATCATGATCGACACCCCGCCGGGCACTGCGGCGGCGATCGACGCCGCGATCGACGCGGCTGACTTGGTGATCATTCCGTCCGGGCCGCGCGCGGCCGACATTGACCGCGTATGGCCCACGCTGGACATCACCGCGCACCGTCCCACCACCATCCTGTTGACGCTGGTCGATCTACGGAAAGTCGAGGCCACCGAGATACCGCTGGCACTGGCTGACGCAGGGGCACCCACTCTGCGCACCGTCGTGCGAGCGCGTACCGCCGTTGAGCGGTCATTCGGCCGGTGCATTCCACGCTATCTGGGTGATTACGCCGACGTATTCCAGGAGCTGACCACCGCGATGGCACCAGCACTCCAGGAGGTGGTGCAGTGAGCACCAAGCCGACCACAGCCGATCAAGTCCGGTCCTCGATCATCCGCCGGCCGGTATCTGCGGCTCCCAGTGCACGCGCGGCAGAAACCTTCCATCCCGTCTTGCCGGCGGCCGCGCCGGCAGATAAAACGCCACCGCAACGGACCACTGTCGTATACCCCCCCCAAGTGCGGCTCGGCCTCAAGTCGCACGCTGCAACTCGCGACACCACAGTGACCGAACTGGTGCGCGTCGCAATCACCGAAGGACTCACCGATGTGCCAGCGTTGGCGAAGTCGGCTGAACAATTTCACGGGGTCAGCGGCCGGCGGAGCACAGTGGACCTACCCGCTGACCTGCACAGAGCACTAAAAATAACTGCCGCTCAGCATGACACTAGCGTTCAGGCGCTGCTTCTTGCAGCCATCCACCGGACATACCCCGCCCTCACCGCTTGATATAGATAGACACACATCCAGCTATCAATCCATATACCTGTATGTATGGATTGATGGTTACGGTTGTCTCTGGCTATTGAGGAGGTCGGGCTCCCTTCCTCGCCGCAATTGTGGTGAACGTGGTGGTGCGAGCTGTCAAGGCCAGATGCCGCTGGCGCGGTCGACCCTAGGTCGAGCCTTGACAGCCCGCGCCACCACGCACAAGCGCGGCCATTACGAAGGAAGCCATCACTTGCCCGCGCAAGACTATCCTTGGTCCACCCCAACACGCCGACGCTGACGAGCCGCGCGGCCTACTCAAGACTTACCCGCCACTGCGAAATCGCCAACCTGCGCACGGTGATCTGTGCCGCTGCGCTCCGCTGCCAGGGCCACATTGATCGTCGCGCACAGCCCCGCTCCAACCCCCACCCCCACCGCGGTCAAAGGCCCCGTGCTGGGGCTCAGCTTCCCCGGCCGCCAGGTGATACAACGCGGGCAAAAAGTCGGGGCAAATCTGCTGGCTGCTTGTGTCACAAAAGCATCACAGGACACTCGGCGTGTCGGAGGTCCGCTATCAGATAGCCATGTAAGGATCGCGCCATGGCTCAACCGCATAAAGGTCAGCGCAAACTCATCATGTGCCGCCCCGTTGAACAGGTATACGAGGAAGTCAAAGCCGAAGCCGCTGCGCGAGGCATCAGCATGTCCCAGCTCGTCGCCGACGTTCTGGCCTATCGCTATGACCTCAAGGATCTAGTGCGTGAGCTCAACAAGAAGCCGGAGGTTTTGCCCTTGGCGATGTGAATCCCGCCGCGCCCGGCAGCCCCTTCTTTCTTCATACCTTGCGCCCCGGCCGGGCAGATGCTGACAGCTGAATAGCGGTGTGGACGACTCGCTGAGATGACGAAGGCCCCGCATGAGCGGGGCCTCTGTCGGAAGGGTTTGAACCGAGTTGGCGCTCGGTTCCGGGTCCGCACCCGTTGCCCCTTGAAAGGGACGTGTCTTGAGTGACTCGTCTCACGGTAGCGCATACCTGGGCGTGGTTCCAGATGTCGTTGCGTGCCGTGATCTGTCGTCCACACCGCGTGTGGACAGCGCGGCCGGTGCGTATCGCGGCTGTACCGAGGCGTGGGCGCCGCGGGGTCGTCCGCACTACCGGGGTTGCCCAGGTGCTGGCGATGCGGCGCGGCCGGCGGCTGGCTGGTCGGACTATGCCGTGCCCGAGCGCCTTTGTGGGCCTCAATCTCGACGATCAGGCCTACGCCGGGGTGCCGTGTTGGAGCGCCGGGCCGACCGGCTGGGCGCACCTCACGGTGGCGGTGACCTACGACCTGCACTACCAGAATGTGCGGCCGTTGATGTGCAACGGCGGTATCGCCAAACCCACCCTGGTCGTGATCGCCGCGGCTATGGCCCGCTACGCCGACTGGCGCACCGGGCGGGGCTGTCGGCCCACCAACACCCAACTCGAAGACGACACCGGCTATGACGAACGCACCATCCAACGCGCCCATGAATGCCTACGCCTGCTGGGGGTGGCCACAGAGATCCTGCGCGGCCGGCAACGCACCTACATCGAACGCATGGCCTCCTGGCGCCTGGGCGATCGCCACCGCGGCTGGGCCTCGGTGTGGGCGCTGCACGACAACGCCCACCTCACCCGACTTGTCCACAGCTTGTCACCCCACCTGGAACGGTCCCCAGTAACCACTCACCCCCCCTGTTTGGTCCGGCTGGTCACTACCCGCGCGGGCGCACACCGCGCCCGGCAACGCGGCGCTACGCGCCGCCGAGCACCCGACGAGGCGGGCCGGCGGCTGGCTGGGCGGTGGCGCGCTGATCCGCACGCCCCAGCGTGGGCACGGATGTTCAGCGCCGACAGTTGGGCGGCGATGCTGGCCGCGCCGGCGGGCCGCGGGCTGTGCGGAAAAGGTGCACCGGGCTGGCGTTGGCTCGACGTACGGGCACTGGCTGCTCGCCTGGTCACCAATCACTCGGCCTGGACCAACACCACGATTGAGCGGGTGATCTATTGCACCGCCGTCATCTCTGGCGCAGACAACCCGGTAGGTAACCGCGAACAAGACGTGTACCTGCGTGCCCTACAGCGCTCTCAAACAACCAGCCACATCGAACTGGGCAACTACGTACACCGGGTAGCGCGCGCGCCACTGGCCACCCCCGACCGCAAGGGACGACCCGTTCTAGCGCGCCCCGGCGGCCTGCTCATGGTCAAAGACGCAACCGGCCATGACGACCCTGCCGCGATGTTCGTGGTCTCCACAGCCCGCCGTGAAGAAAAAGGCTCCGACGTCAACGTGGCCTCCCACCTGCTGCTCGACATCCTTGAACAGCGCATCGATGCCGCCGTGATCATCAGCAATGACAGCGACCTCAAATTTCCGGTGCAGACCGCGCGCGATCGCGTCCCGGTAGGCACCGTGAATCCTTCCCGCAGCCCACTGGCGGGAAAACTCCGCGGTCAACCGGGCGACGGCATCGGCAACCACTGGTGGTACCAACTCTCACCCGCGGACTTCCAGGCCTGCCAGCTCGCCGATCCCACCAACGGTGTACCCAAGCCCCCGCCGTGGTGACATGCCCGACAAAGGAGGGGAATTGCGTGCGTGCAATGCACGTTGCATAATTACGCCATACCACCCGTCCCTGCTGGGGGCGGGTTTTTCATTGCCGTTTTTGTGTTCGCGGGCATCCGGCCAGGTCTCTATGGCCCTTTTAGCGGCTGTTGCCACACCGAACGTGTCGCGGCAGTCCATAACAAAAACATCACGGAGCTGGCGGCGTGTCGGTACCCGGTACCGCGTCTTTGCCCGCAAGATCAGGTACATGGCACAGCCGCATAAAGGTGATCGCGAACAGATCAAAGTACGCGCCGCGGCGGTCGTCTACGGCCGCCTACGCGAAATGGCCGCCGAGCGCGGCACCAGTGTTAGTCAACTCTCCGCGGATCTGCTTGCGATCGCTGTCGGGCACCCCGAAGCCGTTCGCGAGTTGGACAGGGAGGTTTTGCCCT